>JBKHDT010000023.1:0-32905 GCA_046541195.1 Halothiobacillaceae bacterium
TATCATCCGGACAGCGATAAAACCCGGATTTTCCGGGACGGCCTGGTATTTTTTAAAGACAACGGCTCGCTTTGTCGAGGACCAGACGCGACATTCGCGGTGATCGACCAACAAAGAGAGCCGGTCAAGGTGGCCTTCGCTTGCCAGGCGTCGGGCGTGGCGAGATCAAGCGATTACGCGAGCGTGCGCGACAAGCCAGCACGGTGGATGCCGATCGGCGTGCGCTGCGCTCCGAGGCACGCAGGTACCTTGACGAGCGTCGAGGTTCGGTGCCACCCGCGCACACACCTGAGGGGAGGACCCGCGCGGGGTTACGCCCTGACCCGATGCACCCGAGGCGCGCGAAGCCGCCTGAGCGGGGCGGAGATTCGGCGGGAATGATCCGGCCTTTTCCTGTATACCAAAGATACACACCGACTGCGTGAAGCGCCGTATGCCGCACCCGGTTTCGGGTACGAATTCGGGTTCAGTCGGGGACGAAAAGGTACAAAAAAAGGCCGTATTTCGCGGTACTTTATAACGCGAGAATCAACGCAAGTTTCTGATTTTATTGGTGCCCCCAGCACGATTCGAACGTGCGACCTTCCCCTTAGGAGGGGGACGCTCTATCCAGCTGAGCTATGGGGGCAAAGCGTGTCCGGCGCCCTGACGGTCGGGCGCGGCAACCAAGTAGACTGCCCAAAAATCAAAAACCCGTTGAAAGTCAACGGGTTGGAATCGATTTTGGCGGAGGGTCAGGGATTCGAACCCTGGAAGGAGTTGCCCCCTTGCCGGTTTTCAAGACCGGTGCATTCAACCGCTCTGCCAACCCTCCGAGCGCAGGGCAGTTTGCCTACCGATGCGGTCTTTGTCAAGGCAGGACCGGACCCGCCGATGCGCCGTCAAACCGGATGTCTGGCCCCTTCGGAACAATCCGCGTGGGATTGATGCTGGGGTGACTTCGATAGTAATGATGCTTGATGTGGTCAAGGCGGACAGTGTCGGCCACGCCTTCGATGGCATACAGCCGGCGCACGTAGGCCCAGAGATTGGGAAAATCGACAATCCGCTGCCGGTTGCACTTGAAATGACTGAAGTACACGGCGTCGAACCGCACCAGCGTCGGGAAGACCCGCCAGTCAGCCTCGGTCAGTGTCTCGCCCAGCAGGTAGGGGCGCCCGTCCGACAGTTGCAACTCAAGCCAGTCGAGGGTATCGAAAACGGCGTCGAAGCCTTCCTCGTACGCGGTCTGGGTGGTCGCGAAACCGGCGCGGTACACGCCATTGTTGAGGTTGTCGTAAGTCCGGGCATTGATCTGGTCGATCCGGGCACGCAACGGTTGCGGATAGTAGTCGGCCCGGTTGCCGGTGATGGCGTCGAAGGCGCTGTTGAGCATCCGGATGATTTCGGAAGACTCGTTGTTGACGATGCGCTGACTCACGGAATCGAACACAAACGGCACGGTCACGATACCCGTATAGCCCGGATCGGCGCGGGTGTAGATCTCGTGCACGTAGCGTGCCCCGAACAGCGGGTCACCGGTGCTGCCAGGAAAATCATCGTCGAAGCTCCAGCCCGGCTCGCCCATGAAGGGATGCACCACGGCCAGGGCGATGTGCGCCGCAAGCCCCTTGAGCTGGCGAAAGATCAGCGTGCGGTGCGCCCAGGGACAGGCGTAGGAGACATAAAGCAGGTAACGCCCCGACTCGGCCGGGAACTCGGCGTCGGCCTCGGGACGGATGACGTCGCGAAACTGCGAGTCCATGCGGACGAAGCGACCATCCTCGGTTTCGGACTCCAGCCATCCCGGTTTCCACTGTCCATCGACTAGCAGGCTCATCGCGCTTTTCCCCATGGTTGCATGTGACCACGACTCCTGGCGGCTACCGCTCGATGCGGTAGATCAGGTCAGCGGCCTGTGCCTCGGCCGACGAGCTGATTTCCAGATCCAGGAATCGGTTGATCTTGTATTCGCTGATCACCGTGCCGACCCCGTCGAACACGCCGACCGCATAGCGGATCAGGAGCCGGCTGTTCAGGCGCTTGCCCAGGGTCAGCCGGGTGTCCTCGAAGCCGCCGGCGGTATCCAGGCCGACTTCATCGAAACCCACCTTCTGGCCGATGTCTCGGGCGATGTCGTCGCCCTGGGAGACACCGAGGCCAGCGAGCGCATTGACCAGCAGGTTGGCGTCGGCGCCCGAGGTTCCTTCGGAAATCCTGCGCCCCGTGAGCAGCAGGCTCAGGGCATCACTCTCGGGCAGCGCAGGGACCGAGTACACCTGGCTCTTGGGATGGTTCAGGGTGCCGCCCAGTTCCAGACCGGCTTCATATCCGGTGACCTGCCTTGAGGCCCGCACGTCGAGCCCCGGATCGTCCAGCGGACCATTGAAGGTCAGCCGGCCGCGATCGATTCTCAGATCCTGTCCGTAGGCAGCGTACTTGCCGTCGATGATGTCCAGTTCCCCAAAGGCCGCGATCGGGGCAGTCTCGTCGCCACGCAGCCTGATCTGCCCGGACAAGCCAGCGGAAAAGCCCATGCCCTCCAGGGTGACCCGATCGCCGAGCACCACTTCCAGGTCGGTGGTGAGCGCATAAGGCGGGGGCGATTCTTCCCCGGCCCCGGCAATGACCAGATCCGGCGACTCGGTGACCGCACCTTCCGGCAGGGTACGCACGTGCGCCTCGACGCGGGGCAGCACGATCCGACCCTGGATCTTCGCGGCGTGCCGGTCGGCGGTGATGTCGACTGCCGGGCTGGCATCCAGCGAAAACGCCTGGGTACGCATCAACGGCAGATCCTCGCCGGTCACGCTGGCCTGCAGGCGCCACTCGGGCAGGGCCGACAGGTCGCCACGCCCGGTCAGGCTCAGCATGCCGCCATCGCTCGCCCCCGCCAGGCTGCCGTCCAGTGAAACCGCCTGATTCTCGTCGACCCGCAGGTCGAACCTGCCCTGATCGTAGGCCACGCCGGTTTCGGGCAACTGCAGGGCCAGGTCCTGCACCGTGAATTCACCCACCGGGCGGGGTGCGGCGAGGGTGCCGCCCAGCTCGACCCGGCCCAGGACGCGGCCGGCCAGGTCGGTCACCTGGGGACTCAGACCTTCGAGCCAGGTCAACTCGGGCATCTCCAGATCCAGCCGGCCGGACAAGGACGATTCGGCATCCAGCCCGCCGGTCAGCCGGCCGGAAAGGGAAAGCAAACCTGGCAGCTGGGCACCGAGCCGGGCGCGCCAGGCGCCATCCTCCAGATTGAGATTGGCAAAGACATCCTGATATTCGGCGCGTAGCGCTTGCTCGCCAACATCGTCGAGACGCAGTTGGTTGTCTGGCAGGCGCAGGTCCACCTCGGCCTGAACGGTTTCCCCGAACCGACCCGTGCCATCCAGCGAAATCGAACCGGGCAGCTCAAGGCCCGGCGGCAGCCAGGGACCAAACAGCGCCAGCGGCAGCGCAGCGTCGAGTCGTGCCTGGCCCGCACCGTCGGCTTCGCGTGCCGCGTCCAGGCAGATCCGGCCAGCCGCGCTGGCGGCAGTGGAGGCTTCAGCCAGCTCAAGGCAGGTTTCAGCGAGGGCAATCCGGGCGCCGGAGAGCGTCAAGGCTGCCGGGGCGGCCAGATCCCATTGGCCGAGCGGCGTCTGCTCAAGGCGCACGGTGGCCAGCTGCCCCTGCCAACGGGGGTCCTGCCAGCCGCCCTCAAGCGCCAGCGCCAACCGTCCCTGCTCGGCGACTGCGTCCAGTTCGATACGATGCGATTGCAGTTTTCCCTGGCCATCAAGCCGGAGACGGTCAATCCGATTCCCCGCGGCCTGCAAGCCTTCCATCTGCCCCAGAACCGCCAGCTGCTGTGCATCAACCCGGGCCGAAAGCGCCAGCCGCTGCAGCCCCATATCCTGAAAGGCCAGGGATTGCCCGTCGAGCGTCATGTCGACGATCGGCGCCGTGCGGTTTCCCTGAACACGCCCCGAACCATCCAACCGACCCGCCAGGCCGAGTTCCCCGGGAACCGGCAATTCGGCCAGGTCCGGCAGCGCGAGGGAAAACCGAAAATCCAGTTGCTCGGCCATACGGCCATCCAGCGCGAGACGGCTGCTGCCCAGCGTCACGGATGCGTCGGCAACCTGCAGCACCTCGTCTTCGAGGCTCAGGGACGCCGAACCTGCCAGGGGCTTGCCCGAGATTTCCCCCCGCAACGCTTCCAGGCGCGCATTGACTCGGGGCGCCTCCTTGGCCCACTGCCCCGAGCTGGAAAGATCAAGACCCAGCCAGCCATCGACACCCGGATCGATGTCAAAGCGACGCAGCACGGCCAGGTCCGCCCGGCCCAGTGACAGCTGGCCGTCCCAGACCGGACCGTTCTCGGCCAGGGTCACCTCCGCCTGCCCGGAAACCGACCCACCGGCGATCCGGCCGGCCAGTGCGCGCAGACGAAATGTTTCCAGGTCGCCGGACAGGTCGAATGCCAGTGCCTCCAGGGGCACCTCGGCAATCTTGCCGTCCAGATGCACCAGCCGGCCCTCGTGCGTCAGGGTTCCATCCTGCGCCCACGCGCCGCGACTCTCAAGCGCGAAAGCCAGCTGACCAGGCGCGTGTGCCGATACCAGCCCCGGGTTCAATTCCTCGCCGGACAGCTCGGCGTTCCAGGAAACCCCGGCATCGGCATCCCAGCCTGCTTCGGCGGTGCCTTCAATGCGCCCATCGAGCACCGCAAACTCCAGGTGCTCGACGCGCGCCGAATCCAGCCCACCGGTCACCTGCAGGACCAGGTCCGACAGGCTGACGCCGCCGGCCGTCAGGGCGCCATCTTGCAGCGTCGTCCGATGCGACAACGCGCCCGACTCCAGCGTGTAACGGCCTTGACTGTCGAGCCGAAAGGCGACGGGTCCGTCCAGTGCTTCCACCCAGGCAGCCGGCTCGACCCCGTCGACCTTTGCTGCAATTGACCAGTGTGCGGCGTCATCCAGGCCCCCCTCGCCATGCAGGTTGACATGCCCCTCGAGCAGATCGGCCGAGAGCCGCTCCAGTCGCGTCCGCGCCAGATCGCCATCGGCAGCGAGCCGGATGTTCTCGATGGGCACTGAGGCGACAGTGAGCTTTCCGTCCGTCAGCCGGGTTTCATGCTTGATGCTGTCGAGGTCATCCGCAATCCGGCCGCGGCTGTGCAGGGCAAGCGAGAGCGGGCCGTCCAGGGTCGGCAGTACCGAGGCCGGCTTGAGGTCGTCAAGCCTGAGCCGGGCATCCCAGTCGATCCCGCTTGACCAGTCCACCCGTCCGCGCAGGTCTGCCCGGCCTTCGAGGGCCGAGAGCCGCAGGGACTCGATCTTCAGGTCGGTCCCGGTACCCGTCGTGTCGGCCGACAGGCCGGTCACGGGGATCTGCGTCAGGCCCACCCGTCCATCCCGCAGTGTCGTGCGGTGCGTGATCATGCCAGCCGCGTCAAGGCTGCCCTCGCTATGCAGCCTGGCCGAAACCGGCGCGGTCACCTGCGGGATCAGCGCCCCGGGGTCCAGGTCACGCAATGCCACGCCAATTGCCCAGTCCAGGCCCTCGGCCCAGCGCAGGTGCCCATCGACGCCCACCTGCCCCTCAAGCGTCTCGACCCGCAGCGATTCAAGCGCCAGATCCTCAAGGCTGCTGAGCATGTCCAGCGACCAGCGGGCATCGGGAATGTCCGCCCCCTGCCAGTCGCCCTGCCCCGTGGTGCGCAGCTCAGCCAGCGAACCGCGACTTTGCAGGCTCCAGTCCGCATCACCGATTCCGTTGATCGAGAGCTGTCCCTGCTGCGAAAGGGCAAGCGACAGGTCCCGGTCAAAGGCCAGATCTCCATCCGCCTGATACGACAGAGCCACCGGCGCGCTCAATTCCAGCGACAGCGACGCCAGTGTGAACCGGTGGCGATCGACCCGCAGGGCTGCCTCGAGCCGGTCGAGGCTGACTGGCCTGGCATCCGGCGCGGGACGAACCGAAACGCGCGCCAGCCGCAGGTCATCCAGCTGGATCTCGACCGGCAGGTCGGGAATCAGGTCACGCGGATCGACCGGTCCGGCCGGCGGATCAGGCTCCGCAGTCCCGGATCCCGGCAGGTCCAGGACCAGGTCCTCGAGATGAACCGCGCGCAGATGAACCCGCAAACCCAGCAGTGCGGGCCAGGCCACCTCAAGGCGCAGGTGCCCGAGCTGCGCCCTGGTTCCGGCCTGATCCTGATAACGCAGGCCCTCGATGGTCATCCCGGACCAGAGCGTGCCCTGAACACGCTCGACCGAAGCGTCGGGGACAAACCGCAGCCCCTGCTCCACGCCCAGCCGGGTACCGGACTCGCTGCCAAAAAGCAGCACCACGATCACCACAAGCGCCGTGAACAAGCCGAGCAGCGACCACATCGCAACGCGGAAGATTTTCAAGAGCAACCGGGTCAGCATCATCAGAAGTCCGTCCCGATCCCGAGGTGAAGGCGCGGCGCGGGCTTGTCATCCGACACCGGGTAGGCGACGTCGACGCGAACCATGCCAATGGGCGAACGCCAGCGCACTCCGATCCCGGTGCCGGTCTTGAGATCCATGGCGGTCAAGTCGTCAAAGGCGTTGCCGGTGTCCACGAAGGCCGCGGCATACCAGTTGTCGCCGTACACCGGGTACATCGCCTCGGCACTGAGTGTCAGCAGGTATTGCCCGCCAATCACCTGCCCGGACTCGTTGCGCGGCGCGAGGCGCTCGTAGCCGTAACCCCGAACGGAGTTGTCACCGCCGGCGAAAAAGCGCAGGGACTTGGGCAACTTGGCGAAGTCGTCCACCCAGGTGGCGCCAACATCGCCGCGTCCGCGGAAGATCGCTCGCCCCCAGGGGCGCGAGACGACGGCGCGCGCAGTGCCCTGGATCATGGTGGTCGAGCTGAGCAGCGTCTCGCTGGCGCCCTGGAGTTTCAGGTCCAGCGCATGCCCGCGCACCGGGAACAGCGGGTCATCGAGTTTTCGATAGCCGAGCTTGATACCCGGCAGCAGGAAGTAATTTCCCTCGGCAGGATCTTTGCCGTATTGCGAACGTTCGTAGAGGAAATCGACAAACGCGGCCTGCGTCCAGCCGCCGCGACGCCGGGCATACTGGCTGCCGATCGTGCCCGAGCTGGTGACAATCTCGTTGTTGTCCTCGCGCCGGGTGCGGGCATAGAAATCGAGGCTGTCGGTCAGCGGTTTGCTCAGCGGGATCGAATAGACCGTCTCGAGTGTCTGCTCGCGCTGGGCAATACTCAAGCCGCCACTCCAGGTATGCCCGCGACGGTTGACCCAGCGGCGCTCGATGTCCGCGCGGGCCCGGGGGCCGATATCGGTCTTGTAGCCCAGACGAAATTCGTAGCTGGTACGCTTTTTGGGTGACAAGGTCACCACCACGGGCACACGGCCGTCGGCCCGCTCATCCAGATCAGGACGCACACGGACGTCCGCAAAATATCCGCTGGCATTGAGATCACTGCTGATTGCCGCCAGCCGGTCACTGCTGTAGGCATCACCGGGATGAACCGGCAGGAGCCGGTCAACCAGTTCGGGCTTGAGGAAATCCTGTTCGGCATCGATCTGCCCGAATTCATGGCGGGCACCGGACTCAAGCGTCAGGAAGACCTTCGCCACGTTGCGTACCGGGTCGACGACCAGTTCGCGACGGGTATAACGCGCATCCAGGAAACCGCGGGCACGCGCGCGGTTGACCAGGCCGTCGCGGACGCTGTCGTACCGGCCCTGGTTCAGGGTCTGCCCCTCGGACAGATCAAGCGAACCCATGAACTCCCGGGCGGCCCGATCCTGCTCGAAAGGACCGACAATCCGGATATCCAGCCGATCGATGATCACCGGCGGGCCCGGATCGATATCCAGAACCGCGCGCAGGCAGTCATCCTCGTGGTCGAGGCGTGTCTTGATCCGGGCATTGAAGTGCCCCAGTGCGCGAAGGGCTGCATCGGCCACATCCCGAATGTCACGCAGGTAGGCATCGAAACGCACCTCGGGCGCCGTGCAGGGAAAGCGCCGCGGCGGGACCAGCGCGCGGACGTTCTTTTCAAGCCCCGGCTCGTCCTCCAGGCCCAGTACCCGCAACTGGTCACGTTTCCCGTTCTTGTCTTCGGCACTGCCCCGGTCTTCTGCCAGCACCGAGCCGATGGCGCCGAGCAGGCAGAGGCAAGCGACGATCGCCGCAGCGAACCGATTCATGGACCGCCGCGGTTCTTGTCATCCGAAAACTGCACGACGCTGCTGCGCCCGCGCCTGCCTCTTGCCTGCATGTGGACCTTCCCCGATCGGCCGTGCTCATCGACACGCCATTTCTCTCGTCGCGACACCCTGCTTCGGTGCCGGTCCTTCGCGGCCATCAACCCGGAACGCGTTGCACCACCTCAGGGCATGCCGGCGCGCTTTGCAAACGCGCGCAGATTTGCCCGCAACCACCACGACTGGCCGGCCAACCCGGGCGGTTCTTCCACCACTCGGCGCAGCCTTGATCAACACCGGACACGCCGACCGTCGCCGCGGCACCACGACAGAACCGCTTGCAAGTGTACACGAGCAGACCGTCAAGCCTCGGCTCCCGTGACCGGGGGATGCGCAACAGTTGCATCCTGCTCATGATGGCCTAATTTCAGTCGGAACAGGCCATGCACGCGCAGGGCATGCACCCTGTCCAGGCACGCGTCATGCCCCAAAACACACCGAGGTACCCGACTCTAAGGAAAACAGCGAAGACCATGGAGGGACAAGATGCAACGGGAAAACGTTCAGGGACTGACCGTACTCGAACTGCTCATCACGCTTGCGATCACCGCCATCCTGCTCATGATCGCCGTGCCCGGCATGACGCGGCTTGTCGAGTCAGGCAAGCTTTCCAGCACCTACAACGAGCTGCTTCATGGGCTTTATCTAGCCCGAAGTGAAGCGGTCAAACGCGGACACCGGGTTTCGGTCTGCCCCAGCGAGGACGGCCAGTCCTGCGCAGATCGCGACTGGGAGGTCGGCTGGATCGTCTTTTCCGATCCCGGCGCCAGCCTTGATCCTGACCCGGACGACATCATCAGCATCAGCCAGGGCAAGGAAAGTCTCGGCGTCACCGGAAACCAGCCGGTCGAACGGTACGTTTCCTATTTGCCCAGCGGTCGAAGCGCACGGCTCAGCGGCGCTTTGCAAATGGGGAGCATAACCCTCTGCTCAAGCAGCGGTCTTGGCCGCAAGCTCGTCATCAATGCATCGGGCCGGCCCCGCCGGGCGGACGCATCGTGTTGATCTGCATGTCGAAGCCGCGCCCCGGCGAATCTGCGCACGGGCCAGACCGCTCATCGGGAAATCGACCGTTCGTCCAGAATCCCCATGCGAACGCAGGGCGCTGATGTATAATGACTGTATAGCCTTGCAAAGGCGCGGGCAGAAGCAGGTTCGAATCAATGGGCTGGATGATATTCAGCCACGACGAGACTGGGCAGGCTCCGGACGCGAGATGCACACGAAAAGCCAGCCAGCTTCGGCCGGCAGGCGATCGGCACCCGGTCTGCCTGCGCGCGATCACCCAAGAAATCAAGTGGTTTCGGGTACGACGCTAAACGGCAGTCGCCACGCGAAGGCCAGCGGCCACGGAATGGCAGGATGAGAGCATGAGGGCGGCGCGCCCTCCGCGGGGAAGCCGCCGGGCAAGCCCAAGGGCTGGCCTGCAACACGACCGGCGACATCGGCATCAAGCATGCGCGAGTCGCCCCGTCGATGGCTGGCTACCCCGGGGAGGACTCCGATCCAGTAGGCGCCAGGGACAGCGCGATCCAAACCAGCCAAACCCATTGGCACGTTGAGAGCCTGACCCAGGCAGCTGGAGAGCCGCAGACATGCTGGAAAACACTCATTCCACCGAAGCATCACCAATCGTCGGCGAGGGCTTCCGTCGCAAAGAAGCCTGGCTGCTACCGACTCGGGCCTATTTTCTGGACCGGCGCGAAGCCGATCGTGTCGCCGTGCTGGTTCTTGGGACGCACGCCGACGAACTGGTACTGCAATCCTGTCTGCCGGTGTCACCGGAAGAACGGCTCGGACTGAGCGACGCCCTTGGCCGCAAGAAGGCCGGCGTGATCGTCCGCTGCACCCAGAGCCGCCCTGCCATTCGCGAGAGCGACCGGCGCGGCCATCACATCATCTGGTGCAGCCCCGTCAAGGACAGCGAATGCGGCTGGCAGCAGTTTCTAGACGAATGTCATCGCCGCATTTCCGAACGCCTCTCTCATCGCGCCACGCTCATGCAAGAAGAACGCGTAGCCGACCCAGTTGCCAGCTGAAAGCCCGGACCAGCCCGTTCAAGCTTCATTATTGGACGCTTCGAAAAGCCTTTCCAGGCGCCGTGCGGGACAAGGGGCAGTCGCCCAAGCAGCTGATAGTACATGCGTCGATCGGCGCCTCTGCCGCGATCGCCCCATCAATAAACCGCGCTTGAGAATTCAACACATGCTGTTCCGCAGGGGGCAGGCAGCCGGTAACGGCGGGCGCGGGGGGGTGTTCGTGCGGTGGTGTTTTGTCCAGCAGTGTCCCACCAGTGTCCCACGGACACGGCCAGACACGAAAAAGGCCCGACGAATCGGGCCTAAGTCGTTGAATTTATTGGGGTGACCGATGGGGCTCGAACCCACGACAACCGGAATCACAATCCGGGACTCTACCAACTGAGCTACGGTCACCATTGTTGGGCGTTCGCTTGTGGCGCGCCCGGCAGGACTCGAACCTGCAACCCTCGGCTTAGAAGGCCGATGCTCTATCCGGTTGAGCTACGGGCGCGAGGTCGGCAAGCCTAATGGTCGGAGTGGAGGGATTCGAACCCCCGACCACCTGGTCCCAAACCAGGTGCGCTACCAGGCTGCGCTACACTCCGCGGCAGATTTGCCACCGCCGAAGCGGCTAAGCGAGGCGCGAATGTTAATCGGCCACCACGCGGTTGTCAATCGTGACCGCCCAGCCGGATTCCAAAACCGTTCGCCCGCAACAGCGCCTCGTCCCACCTCGATCCCTCCCCGGAGGAGTCGGCTGCCGAGTCTCCGAGCATCAGGCGCTCGAGGTATCGCGCGATGAGGTCGACTTCAAGGTTCACCATGCTACCCGGCTGATAGTCATCCATCACGGTCATCTTGAGCGTGTGGGGAATGATGGTGAGCCGGAAGCGCGCGCCGTCGACCTCGTTGACGGTCAGGCTGGTGCCGTCGACGCAGATCGAGCCCTTGACCGCAATGTAACGCGCCAGGCCCGCCGGCGCCGCGCACCAGAACGTGACCGCACGGGCATCCTCCGCACGCGAGAGGATGCGTCCGACCCCATCCACATGGCCACTGACCAGGTGGCCACCAAGCCGGCTGGTGGGCGTCAGTGACTTTTCCAGGTTCACCCGCGAGCCAACCTTGAGCCGACCGAGGGTGGTCCGGTCCAGGCTTTCACGCGAGACATCCGCGCTGAACTGCCGTTTGCCAAGATCGACCACGGTCAGGCAGACGCCATTGACGGCGATGGAGTCGCCCAGCGCCACGTCGCCCAGGTCAAGCGCGCCCGTGTGCAGGCTGAGGCGCAGATCGCCGCCTCGGGGCGTGAGCGCGGTGATTTCTCCGATCGCTTCGATAATGCCGGTAAACATGCCGACCTCCCGGGTGAATCTATCGGTTCAAGGTTTTTTCGGGACAAGCGTGAGGCGCAGGTCCTCGCCCACCATGCGCGTTTCGACGAACCGCCAGTCGGGGCGTTCCCTCATGTTCGTGAGCGTTTTCAGCGCAAGCAAGGGACGCGCTTCCTGTCCGAGCAGGGTCGGTGCCAGGTAGAGGATCAACTCGTCGACCAGTCCGGCCTGCACGAATGAACCGGCAAGTTTTGGCCCCGCCTCGACCAGCAACTCGTTGACCTGGCGCTGCCCCAGGTCATCCAGGATCGCTTCAAGATCCAGTCCGCCGGTTGCCGGCTTCGGGACGACAGACAGCTCGGCACGCTGAGCGAGCAATCGGGCGGTGCCGGGATCCAGGGGCGCGCCGGCATGGTAGATCAGGATCTTGCCAGGCTGGTCGAACAGCGGGACCGAGGGCGGCAGACGCAACCCGGAATCGAGCACCACGCGCAGGGGCTGGCGAACGGGACCGTCGATCCGAAGGGCCTGGGCATCGAGGCGAACGTTCATGCGCGCGCCGTCGGCAAGGACGCTCTCGATGCCGGTGAGGACGGCGCAGGATTCGGCGCGCAGGCGCTGAACGTCCTGGCGGGCCGCTGGCCCGGTAATCCACTGGCTCTGCCCATTCTTGAGGGCGGTTCGCCCGTCTGCCGAGGCGGCCAGCTTGACGCGGACGCGCGGGCGCCCGGATTGCATCCTGCGGATGAAACCGCGGTTGAGCGCACGGGCCTCGCCCTCCAGCAGGCCGGTCTCGACAGCCACGCCGGCCGCACGCAATATCTGGTGTCCGCGACCGGACACGGCGGGGTTGGGATCTTCCATGGCCGTGACCACCCGGGAGACACCTGCCTGTACGAGGCGCGGGGCACAGGGCGGGGTTCTTCCCTGGTGGGCGCAGGGCTCAAGTGTGACATAGGCCGTAGCGCCCCGTGCCCGATCTCCTGCTTGCTCAAGCGCAATCGGCTCGGCATGGGGTAACCCGGCACGGGCGTGATAACCGGTCCCGACAACTTGCCCCTCGCGCACGATCAGACAACCGACGCGGGGATTGGGTGCGGTGGTGTACCAGCCTTGCCGGGCCAGCTCGATCGCCCGCGCCATAAAGCGGGCGTCATCGGCACTCCAGCCCGGCATGTCAGCCCGGATCCTGGATCAGCGGCATCTGTCGCGCCTTCATTTCCGGGGAGGGTTCGCGTTCCAGCCGCTCGATGACCTCGCGAAAGGCGCTGATGTCATCAAAACTCAGGTAGACGGAAGCGAAGCGGATGTAGGCGACCTCGTCGAGCTCGCGCAGGGCGTTCATGACCAGTTCGCCGACCTGGCGTGCCTCGACTTCCTTTTCTCCGGTCTGCAACAGGCGACGGGTGATCTCGACGATCGCCCGTTCGATGCGATCGGTCGGCACCGGACGCTTTTCGAGCGCCCGCATCATGCCGGCGCGCAGCTTCTCGATCGAAAAGCTCTCGCGCAGGCCCTCGCGCTTGATGATCCGCGGCAGCGAGAGCTCGGTGGTTTCGTAGGTCGTGAAGCGCTCCCTGCAGGCGGGGCATTGCCGACGACGGCGAATCTGGTCGCCCCCTTCGACCGAGCGGGAGTCGACCACCCGGGTGTCGGCATGCTGACAGAAAGGGCATCGCATGGGGACTGATCAGTCCCCGTAGACCGGGTATCGCGCGCAGACTTCGTGCACCTTGGCCCGAACGGCGTCGATGACCTGCTCGTCACCCATCGAATCCATGATGTCGCACATCCAGCCTGCCAGATCCCGGCACTCGGTCTCGCCGAAGCCCCGGGTCGTGATCGCGGCGGTCCCAACCCGAATGCCCGAGGTCACGAAGGGCGACTGCGGATCATTCGGCACGGAATTCTTGTTGACGGTGATGCATGCACGGCCCAGCGCCGCATCCACGTCCTTGCCGGTCAGACCCTTGGCAATGAGGCTGACCAGGAACAGGTGGTTGTCCGTGCCACCGGATACCACCTCGTAGCCGCGCTCGATGAACACCGCCGCCATGGCGCGCGCGTTCGCAATGACCTGCTTCTGGTAGGCCTTGAATTCCGGCTCCATCGCTTCCTTGAAGGCCACGGCCTTGCCGGCGATGGCATGCATCAGCGGCCCACCCTGGGAACCCGGGAAAACCCGCGAGTTGAGCTTCTTCTCGATGTCGGGGTTGGCCTTGGCCAGAATGATGCCGCCGCGCGGCCCGCGCAGGGTCTTGTGCGTGGTCGAGGTGGTGACATCGGCGATCTGAACCGGGTTTGGATATTCGCCCGCGGCGACCAGGCCCGCCACATGCGCCATGTCCACCAGCAGGAACGCCCCGACCTCGTCGGCGATGTCACGAAACCGCTGCCAGTCCACAACCCGGGAATAGGCCGAGAAACCGGCAATGATCATCTTCGGGCTGTGCTCGCGGGCCAGACGGGCAACCTCTTCGTAATCGATGTAGCCCTGCTCGTCGATGCCGTACTGCACCGAGTGGTAGATCCGACCGGAGAAGTTGACCTTGGCACCATGCGTCAGATGCCCGCCATCCGCCAGACTCATGCCCAGAACGGTGTCGCCCGGCTCGAGCAGGGCCATGAACACGGCGGCGTTCGCCTGAGAGCCGGAGTGCGGCTGGACGTTGGCGTAGTCGGCCCCGAACAGCGCCTTGGCGCGATCGATGGCCAGCTGCTCGGCAATGTCCACGTACTCGCAGCCACCGTAGTACCGCTTGCCTGGATAGCCTTCGGCGTACTTGTTGGTCAGCACGGAGCCCTGGGCCTCGAGTACGCGCGGGCTGGCGTAGTTTTCCGAGGCGATCAGCTCGATGTGCTCCTCCTGGCGCCGCGCCTCGTCCACCATCGCCCGGGACAGGGCATCGTCGTAGCCTGCAATGGTCATGTTACTGGAAAACATCGCCTTCTCTCTCGCATGATTCTGGGTAAACGGAGCTGACGAAGCCGCAGCGCCCGCAACACGGGGGGCTTTCGATCAGGAGCGAGAGTTTACCACAGCACAGGCGGGCCCACGGGCTGGGGACGCTTCATCACCAGGCTGAATCCCGTTCATGAAAATCGGGGTCCAGGCGCAGACCCACGGGTCTGACGACCCGTGACCACCCGCGAGAAGGCCTGCGTGCCTACCAGTCCAGGAAGGCGGCGGTCTGGTCCGCCACGTCGTAGACGAACAGATCCATGAACATGTGATCCGCACCACCGATCACCGACATGAACACGGTTTTCTCGTCCACCCGGCCATCCATTCGCGTCTCGAGATCGGTGACGACCTCGTCCAGCTCGGCCACCAGCACCAGCGTCGGCACCGCCGTCTCGGCAATGACCGTGGGCGTGTCCATGCGCGGATCGGGCTCGTAGTAACTGACCACGCTGCGTGCGGTCGCCTTCGCATCGGGGCAGTAGATGAAATCCAGAGACATCACCCGATCGCCGTCGCCTTGCACGACATGCCGGCGCGCTTGCTCGAGCAATGGCTCCAGCGGCACGCCATGACTTTTCTCGTAGCTTTCAAAGTGATCGTCCTCGGACCAGGTCTGCGGTGCCAGGAGCACACCGCGGGTCACGACCGGGTCCGGATCATCTGCCAGATAACGGGCCACCTGGTTGCCGCCGCGCGAATGGCCCACGATGGCCACCCGCCCGGCGCCCTGCTCCCTGAGCCAGTCGACCCAGGCGGCGATTTCCCCGACGGCATCCTCGTGCCCATGATCATGCAGGCTGTCGCAGTCGTACATGCCCGTGCGACGGTCCTGGCCCAACCCCAGATTGATGGTCAGGGCGTTGTAGCCAGCCTCGGCAAGCAGCTCCTGCAGCGAGCGGGTGATTTCCATTTCCCCGTGCGCCAGCGTGCCGTGGACGATCAGCACCACGCCATCGGACAGCTCGGTTGCAGGCGCGCGCTCCATGTGACCCACCAGGGTGAGGTCCCCGTGTGGCAGTTCGACCGGCTCGGCAGCCTGAACAGTCCAGGCAGACATCAGCATGCTCAAGGCGAGACACAGTACTCTCAGCATAATGTTCGCTCCTCAAATTCCGGACAAAGTGGCCATTGAGCGATCCGGCCCAGTAGGTCGCACCGGCATCGTTGCGAAAACACTACAGCCGCACCGCCGTCCCATAAAGCCGGAAAATTTTGAGCTACCATAAGGGAGGCTTGCTTCCAGCGTGGAGAAACGGCCATCCGCAAGCCCGTCCGACGAGCGCAGGCGGTCTGCCCCATGCGGGGTATCTTCGGATAACTGCCTGACGGGGCGCGAACCGAAGCTGCCACGGGCAGGACATGGATGTCCGGACGAGCCATGGCCCAGACCGTCGAATTGCACCGCGCGGGCCGTGCAGGGATCGGCCCGTGCGTGGCTGCACGGGCCGATCGAGGTTTCGGGGCATCCATTGCCCCAAAGGTTCTTGATGCACCACGCTGGCCGAACACGACTCACGGAGACCCTTGAATGATTACCGACCAGGACCGGGAACAACTGACCAGCTTCCTCGGAAAGCACGTGGACACCAACCTGCTGACCGACCGGGAGATCCGGGATTTTCTCGATTACTGCGACCTGCTGGATGTGGATTCCGGGCAGATCATTGCCGAAATCGGCGAGGTGGGTGAGTCCATCTACTTCCTGCTTGAGGGGGAGGCCACGCTGATCGTGGGGCCGGAGGAAAACGAGGTCGCAGTCGGGCACATCTGCGCTGGCGAAATGCTGGGCGAGATGAGCTTCTTCGACCGACAGCCCAGACTGGTCCGCCTGCGCGCCAAGCAGCGTACCCGTCTGCTCCGCCTTTCTCGGGACATGTACTGTCGCCTGCGCCTCGAACGGCCGGTAATGACGGTGCTGTTGCTGGAGTACGCGATCGTCAGCCTCGATCACCTCTACCGGCGCACCAGCACCGATCTGGCCCAGCTCAACCGCTACATACACAATATCGGCAAGTGATCCGATGCCGGCGCACCGCGCAGCGCCGCCCCCCCCTGATCGAGGCCACCTGCGGCTTTGCGGGCAGGCGCAATCAGGGCACACGGGTGCTTTCTGTGGATTGGGGCCACATCCGGTCCTGACCACGGCCCCGGTGGCCACCTGGGGCCCGTTCAGCCCGGGATGATCTCGACTCCCTCAGTCGCTGCGCAGACGCAAGGCGTTGAGTATGACGATAATCGAGCTGGCGGACATGCCAATGGCCGCCAGCCAGGGTTGTACGAAACCGACCGCCGCCAGCGGAATGGCGATCGCGTTGTACCACATCGACCACCGCAGATTCTGGCGGATCACGCGCATCGTCCGGCGGGCATAGCCCAGGGCAAAACCGACCTGGGCGAGATGATCGTTGATCAGCACCATGTCCGCCGAGGTCTGCGCCAGGCTGGTGCCGCCGCCCATGGCGATCGACACCTGCGCCTGGGAAAGCACCGGCGCGTCATTGACCCCGTCCCCGATCATCACCACGACGCCCCCCTGTGCCTGCAACTGCTGCACCACCGCCAGCTTGTCCTCGGGCAACGCGCCCCCGTGGAAGGTCTCGATACCGACCTGGCGGGCAACCGCCTCGGCGCGCGCCGGGGTGTCCCCGCTGAGCAGGATCGGCGTGATCCCCTGGGCCTTGAGTGACTCGACCGTCCGCGCGGCGTCCTCCCGCAGGCGGTCCTCAAGGTACAGGATGCCAAGTGAACGCCCCTCGCGCACCACGTGCACCTGCAGGATCTCCGCCCGTTCGGCAGAGGGCTCGACCGGTGCCAGCTCCCCGGTAAATCGGGCCGTGCCGAGTCGGTAGCGTACGCCGTCCAGCCAACCTTCCATGCCCTGACCCGGGCGCGAACGCAGGTCCTCGAAACTGCATACCGCCGTACCCGGGGTTTGCGTCCAGGTCTGGAAGATCGCTTCGGCGACCGGATGCTCGGAGCCGCGCTCAAGACCCGCCGCGATCGACAGCAGTTCGACGCGGTCGACCCCGGGCTCCGGCACAACCTCGACGACAGCCAGCTGCCCCGCCGAGAGCGTTCCGGTCTTGTCGAAGACAACATGTGTCGCCTGAGCCAGCGTTTCAAGCGCGTGCCCGCGGGTGACGAGCAATCCGGCACGGGTCAGGCGACCGGTTGCGACGGAGACGGCCGTCGGCGTGGCCAGGGACAGCGAACAGGGACAGGTGATCGCGAGGATCGCGACCGCGATCCAGAAGGCCCGGGAGGGGTCGATGAAAAGCCAGGCAACCACCACCAGCGCGGTGACAACGAACAGCAACGCGACGAACCGCCGCGCGAAATGGTCCGCCATTTCCGCAATCCGGGGACGCTGCGCTTGCGCCCGGTCCATCAGGCGGACGATGGACGAAAGCATCGTATCCTGGCCGACCTGCTCGACCTCGACGACCAGCGGGCTCTCGACGTTCACCGTGCCCGCCGCCACCCGGGCGCCCACGAACTTGGGCTCGGGCACACTCTCGCCGGTCAGCATCGAGGAGTTGACGGTGCTTTCGCCTTCGACCACCCGCCCATCGGCAGGCAGGGTATCTCCTGGCCGGACCCGCACCCGATCTCCGGGGCGCAACTCGAAAACCGGAACGATCTCTTCCTCGGTCGGCGACAGCAGCCGACGCGCCGAACCGGGCAGCAGCTTGATCAGCGACTCGGTCACCGCGCCGGTCTTGTGCCGCGCACTCATCTCCAGATAGCGTCCGCCCAGCAGCAGGAAGACGAACATCGTCACGGTATCGTAGTAGATCTCGCCGGTATTGGTGACCGTGGCCCAGACACTGCCGCCGAAGGCCAGCAGAATCGACACGGACACCGGCAGGTCCATGCTGACACGCTTCTGCTTCAGATCGCGCCAGGCAGAGCGATAGAAGGTCGAGGCACTGTAGAAAATAATGGGGATCGCGATGATCAGGCTGATCCACCAGAAAAAGTAGCGCAGGTTGTCGTCGATCCCCTGAAAGTCCCCGATATACAGCGCCATGGCGATCATCATGATCTGCATGTAGCCCAGACCGGCCACCGCGATGTGGCGCAGAAGCCGGTGCCGTTCGCGCTTGAATACCGCATCCTGGCGGTTGGGATCGTAAGGATGGGCGCGGTAGCCGATCTCGGTAATGGCCTTGAGAATCGTGGACAGCTGTACGCGGCGGTTGTCCCAGCGCACCTGTGCGCGGTGCGTGGAAAGGTTGACACTGAACGACTCCACCCCGTCTATCTGGGTGACGTGCCGTTCGGAAAGCCAGACACAGGCGGCACAGACAATGCCTTCGAGGATCAGCGCGGCTTCGCGCATGTCGCCATCGGCATTGGCGACGAAGCTCTTCTGCATCTCCGGCCGGTCGAATACCGACAGTTCGGCAAGCAGGTCCTCAAGCTCGCCTTCCGGGCGCTCTGCCACATCGGTGCGGTGGCGGTAATACTCCTCCATGCCCCCGTCCACGATTGCCTTGGCCACCGCCTCGCAGCCAGGGCAGCACATCGACCGCGACTCGCCAAGCACCACGGCCTGATAAGGCGAACCGTCCGGCACCGGCGCGCCGCAATGAAAGCAGGAGTCAGAGGCAGGCGAAACGCCAGGTTCTTCAGGCTGGGTGTTCACGATGGTGCGGATATCCGGAGAATCTGGGACGCAAGCGCCCGGCGGGCAAACGGCCATAATACCCGCCTGCCCGGTCTGGGCAACCCGGCGCGCCGAGCACGACACACCAGGCAGGATCTTGGCCCGACCCGCCCGAGGCCCAAATCGCAGCATTCATGCCCCGGACCGGGCATCCCGCGGCGCGTTTTCAAGGGCTCATTTCAAGGACCAGCCACTTGAGCCCGTCACCGCTCGCGGCGCAGCGTGGGTCTGCAGGCCCCTGCGACGCGCACCCTGCGGGCTTGTCCAGCACACCCGGGCGCGCCACGCGACGCACACCGCCTGCCCCGCCGGTTATAGCCGGCCCGGGCTTTTGCCGGCATGGTTGCCGTGATTTCGTGGCTTGGCAACGAACTGGGGGCGACTGAAGCACGCCGCGCCGCGACAGGGACGAGGATCAACCCTGATCGGCAACCTCGGTCATGGCGCGAACCTCGTGCTGTTCGCCTCCACGGTCGAGCACTACCTGAACGCTCCAGCGTCCCGGCGCGGGCATCACGACTTCGGCGCCGTAAAGCCCTTCACCCTGCGGTTCAAGCTCTGCCTCGAAATCCAGACGACCGTCTGCAGCGCGCATGAAGCGAACGACACCCTGGGCCCCCTCCAGAGGCTGCCCTTGCGCATCGACCAGTTCAAGCCGATAGCGGACAGGCTCCCCCACCACCGCCGATTCAAGCCAGCCCTGGCGCACCTGCCAGCCGCGTTCATGCTGCGCCCGCATCTGGTCCGCGTATTCGTTGAACAGCGCCTCCTTCTTCTGGTAGGCATGCGGAACCTCGCCGGGGAAGAATGATGTCACGGCCTCCGGATTGCCCCTCGGCTCGGGGAGGATTGCACGGGCCACTTCGGGCGTGAAACCGTGGCTTGCGATGGTGAACAAGATCGCTTGGACCACGATCACCGCGCTGAGAAAGGCGATGATGGCGGTTGGCCCCCAGTGAAAGTCACCCTTCTCGCGCTTCCTGCGGCCGGGAAAGAGCAAGCCCAGCGCAAAGATCGTGATCAGGAACAGGACGATGTTCATGGCCACCACGTCGAGCCCGGGCCAGTTGCGCAACGCAAAGGGGACGTAAATGCCCAAGGTCACCAGCGCCAGGATGACCGCAATGGGGCGACCCCGCGTCGGCATCAATCGCTTGAGTGCGAGAAAGGACAGGACGATCAACGCTATGCCGACAGGGGCAGTCACCATCAGGGACACGGACGGGTACCTCCGGGAGGTTCAGGGCTTGTAGAACGTTGCATCATGCCGCATCTCGTCGATTCTGTCCTGACGTTCGTCCAGCACGAACTCGAACGGGAGCTGCGTAAGATTGCCTTCCGGCATTAGACGCACCCGGACCAGGTAGGTTCGATAGGATTCCGGCGGAATCTCAAAGACCTCGAAGTCGCCGGACACGCTCATCCTTGCCCCCTCAAGCCCGTCAATCGCCAGCTCAAGCTCGAGCGGCTGCTGGGTCTTGTTGTTGATCTTGATCTCGAAGCTGTTCTGCACGCGCCCGTCTGCCGTCATGACCGCCAGCGGATTGCGAATCTGCTCGACGGTGAAATCCGCCGGCGCCTTGGAAAGCAGACCGTAGATCAGGAAGGCCGTGGCGACCGAGATCGCCACCCCGTAGCCGATGGTGCGGAATTTCCACAGCGGCGGTTTCTTGCCGGTCTCGATCTCGACCTCCGAGGCATAGCGGATCAGACCGCGCGGCCAGCCCTGCTTGTCCATGATCTCGTTGCACGCGTCAATGCACAGACCGCAGGAAATGCACTCGATCTGCAGGCCATCCCGGATGTCGATGCCGGTCGGGCAGACCTGGACGCAGTAGCCACAGTCAATGCAGTCACCCAGGCCCTCGGCCTTGCGCTCGTCACGCTTCATCAGCCCGCGGCGCAGCTTGCCGCGCCCCTTTTCACCCTCGCCCCGGTTGTAGTCATAGCTGACCAGCAAGGACTCCTTGTCGAACATCACGGACTGGAATCGCGCATAGGGACACATGTAGATACAGACCTGCTCGCGCGCGAAGCCTGCGGCCACCAGGGTGGTCACGGTCAGGATGCCGGTCGTGATGTAGGCTGCATTCACCGCGTTGCCGGTGAAGAAGTCCACGAACAGCTGGGGCGCGTTCGCCCAGTACGCCGTAAACGTGAACCCCGTCCAGAATGCGGCAGCCGCCCACAGCAGCCAGGTCAGCCCCTTCTTGGCGATCTTCTCGCCCGTCCAGCCGGACTTCTCCAGCCGCATCCGCGCGGGCCGCTCCCCCTGCACCAGGCGCTCGATCTTCATGAAGAAGTCGGTCCAGAGTGTCTGAAAGCAGAAGTAACCGCAGAATGCCCGCCCGACGAGGCCGGTCACGAAGAACAGCAGCCAGGCCGCGATGATCAGAAAACCCGCAAGCAGGAACATGTCCTGCGGGTAGATCACCAGATCGAACAGGTAGTACTTGCGCGCGGGGATATCGAACATGACCGCCTGATCGGGACCCACCGCGCGGTCCCAGCGCAGCCAGGGCAGCAGGAAAAACACCGCATAGGCCAACACCAGCACGCTGGTCTTGAACTGACGAAACTTGCCGTGAACCGACCGCGGATGGATCGGTTCACGGGCCTTGTACATGGACTCTTCGTGATGGGCTTCGGACATGGCTGAAACACCTCGTGGGCATCCGGTGGGCTGGCGAAACGTCCGTCCCGGGCTTCGTCACCACTGAACATACGGTTTAAAAGGCAGGCACTCATCGCCCCGCACCAGGTGGTCCTGGTCGAACACGCGGACCACTGATCCCCGGAACTGCCGCCAATCGCGCCCGAGGGACGTCCAGCGGGTCGGCACGGTTTCCGTGAGATACGTCAATTATAAGCATAACAAAACGCCGGCATAAAGCCGGCGTTTAATGTCATCAAATTTTATTATGAAAACAGGCGGTGCCTACTGGCCGCTCATCTCCCGAACGTAGATGCTGAGCATCTTCAGGGAAACCGGGTCCAGGCGCTCGCCAAAGCCCGGCATTTCCCGCTCGATCCCGTTGGTGATGACACCGGCCACCAGCGCTTCCTTCTCTTCCAGGGTCTCGGCGCCCGGAATGTCGATATAGGACCAGGCCTGGTTGGTGAGGTTCGGCGCCCCCAGCATCGGGTTCCCGGAGCCGTCCATGCCGTGACAGCCGGCACAGACCGCGTAGCCGGCCTTGCCACGCTGCACGGCGTCGTCGTCCAGCCCCTCGGTGCCGGACAGGCTCAGCACATACTGAACCAGATCGTCACGCGCCTCGCCCTGAATGTTCGCAAATCCGGGCATGTTGCCCTTGCGCCCGTTGATCAGGGTCTGCTCGATCTGCTCGTAGCTGCTGCCCCAGATCCAGTTGCCGTTCACCAGGCTCGGGAAGTACGGCAACTGGCCTTCGCCACCCATCCCGTGGCAGGCCGCACAGTAGTCACCAAACAGCCCGCGCCCCATGGAACGTGCGAAGTTCAGGGTGTTGGGGTCCTCGACGATCTCCTCGAAGCTCATGTCCTCGACGCGCTGGACCCAGTCCGCCTGCCGCACCGCAGCCGGACTTTCCCGCATGTCGCGCTCCAGGAGCGCACGGCTGTTCCAGTGGGTCGTGTGCTCGACCATCTCGCCGTCCTCGTTCTCGACCGAGTAGGTGATGGTATTGACGCCCTTGGTGTAGTCGTTTCCGACCGGCCAGGCCGGATACAGGAACCAGTAAACCACCGCGAACACCACGGTGCCGTAAAACGCCCACAGCCACCAGCGCGGCAGCGGGTTATTGTACTCGCGCAGGTCACCGTCCCAGACGTGGCCGGTGGTTTCCACCTGGCCTTTTTTTTCCGTTGAATCAGTCATCTTTTTTCACCTGATCTTTGTGCTCCTGGGTCGGGACCCGCTCGTCGTCATCAAGGAACGGAATGTCCTTGTAGGACTCGAGCCGGTCCCGCCGTTTGCGGCCGGTGTACACATACAGCACGATGGCGACGAAGGTGGTGAAAAAAATCACCAACGCCAGTTGCTTCGAGTTGGCCAGGTCTCCCAGCCAGTTCCAGATATCTACCAGCAAGGCAGTCTCCCCGTACGTGTGTCACCGCGCATCCAGACGATTACCTGAACTGCGCGAAATGGCCTTCCTCGTATTCGCTGAAGTCGACCATGGTCCCGAGCACCTGCATGTAGGCGATCATTGCATCCATCTCGGTGATGCGCGTCGGATCGCCATCGAAGTTACCCTCTTCAGCCTGCTTTTCGAGCGACGCCTTGGCGTTGGGAATATGCAGCATCTCGGCCATATCGGCTCCGAACTCCTCGACATTGCGGTCGAACTCGTCCTGTGTCAGCGAGTACGGAACCCCGACACGCTTGAGCGCGACCATCCGCTGTTCCATGTCGTCGTAGTTCAGGTCGTTCTCAGCCAGCCACGGATACCCCGGCATGATGGAACCGGGCACGATCGCAGGCGGGTTGATGAAGTGCTGGACATGCCACTCGTTGGAGTACTTGCCTCCCACCCGCGCGAGGTCCGGACCGGTGCGCTTGGAGCCCCACTGGAAGGGATGGTCATACTTCGATTCGGCCGCCAGGGAATAGTGGCCGTAACGGAGCATCTCGTCCCGGAACGGGCGAACCATCTGCGAATGGCAGGCGTAGCAGCCCTCGCGGACATACAGGTCCCGACCCCGCTGCTCGAGCGGGGTGTAGGGACGAACGCCGTCCACTTCCTCGACGGTCTCGTCGATATGGAAGAGCGGGACGATTTCCACCAGGCCGCCGATGCTGACCACCACGAGGGTCAGCACGATCAGGAGGCCGGAGTTTACTTCAATACTTTCGTGTTTCATGTATTCCGTGCCTCCAGATCAACCGCGCGCAGCGCTGGGCTCGGAAGCCGCGTCTTCGACTGCGACTCGCTGCCTGGCCCCGGCGATGGTCATGTAGATGTTGTACACCATGAGGAGGATACCGCTGAGGAACAGCATGCCCCCGATCGCCCGAACGACATACGGAATGTGCATGAAGTTGACGGTTTCCATAAAGGTGTACGCCAGGTTTCCGTACTCGTCGAAGGCCCGAAGCATCAGACCCTGGCCGATACCGGCAACCCACAGGGAGACGATATAGAGCACGATCCCGACGGTGGCGATCCAGAAGTGCACGAACACCAGCTTGGTGCTGTACAGGGTGGTGCCCCAGAGTCGCGGAATCATGTGATACATGGAACCGAAGGAAATCATGGCTACCCAGCCCAGTGCACCGGAGTGCACGTGACCAACGGTCCAGTCGGTGTAGTGCGACAGGGCGTTGACCGACTTCAGGGACATCATCGGACCTTCAAAGGTGGACATGCCGTAGAAGGCCAGCGCGGTGATCATGAACAGGATGATCGGGTCGGTGCGCAGCTTGTCCCAGGCACCGGACAGGGTCATGATGCCGTTGATCATGCCGCCCCAGGAGGGAAGCAGCAGCAGGATCGAGAAGGTTGCCGCCAGAGTCGAGGTCCACTCGGGCAGTGCCGTCCAGTGCAGGTGGTGACCACCGGCCCACATGTACAGGAAGGACAGCGCCCAGAAGTGAACGATCGACAGCCGGTAGGAGTAGACCGGACGACCGGCCTGCTTGGGCACAAAGTAGTACATCATGCCGAGGAAGGCGGATGTCAGGAAGAAGCCCACCGCATTGTGACCGTACCACCACTGGGTCATCGCATCCTGCACACCGGAGAACAGGCTGTAGGAGTGGAAGCTGTTCCAGGCCACCGGGACCGCCAGGTTGTTGAAGATGTGCAGCAGGGCGATCACGAGGAGGAACGCCATGAAGAACCAGTTGGCCACGTAGATGTGCGGCTGGCTGCGGTTGCGCAGGGTCATCACGAAGATGAGGATGTAAGTCACCCAGATGACCGCGATGGCCAGATCCAGCTGCCAGATGAACTCGGCGTATTCACGAGCCTGCGTGAAACCAAGCATGTACAGGATCACGCCGCCGCCCACGCCGACTTGCCACCCCCAGAAGGTGAACTCCGGAAGCCAGCGACCACCCCAGAGCCTTGCCTGGCAGGTACGCTGGACGATGTAGTAGCTCGTCGCGAACAGCGCGCTACCACCGAAGCCGAAGATCACCAGCGTCGTGTGCACCGGGCGCAGACGACCGAAGGTAATCTCCGGGACGTTGAAGTTGAGGAAGGGCCAGGCAAGCTGGCTTGCGATCATGACACCGGCAAGCATCCCCAACACGCCCCACACGAGGGCCATGATGGAGAACTTCTTGACAATGTCGTAGTTGTATTGCTCCGTCGCAACGGTGGCAGTCGTCGACATCGTGGTACTCCTCGAACAGTTATCTCACGGTCACGAGGCTTACCCGCGACCGCCCTTTTTTTGCACTCGCTATGATAGGCCATGCAGCTAGCGCATAAAACCTAGTAACTTGCTAAACCTAGGCCAAATCGCCCGGCGCAACCTCATGTTTTTGCGCCGTTTGACACAGGCGAATCATTAAAAAATATCAGTCATAATAACTTTTTATTAAATTTCAGCATCTCGATCGGGACGGTCACGACATCCCCCTCCCGCTTCTGGATCGGACCGACGCCCCAGGCCTGCCCGTAGACCAGCTCGTAACGCAGGGGCAGACCCCCGGCACCGGCCATCTCCCGGTACGCCTTCTCGAACCGAGCGTAACGGCGCGGAGTCAGCAACCCACGGGACCGGTCTGCGCGGGCGTTGACGGCCCCGAGTCCGCGAATGTCGCCAAGCAGGGTGGGCAACCGCTCGTAGGTAACTGTCAGCTGCTCGACATCCATGACCGGGTCGGCCAGCCCCGAGCGCACCAGGGCATCGCCCAGGTCGTGCATGTCAAAGAAGTCATGCACACGCGCAGTGCCGTCTACCGCCCGCCAGGCCCGGCGCAGCTCAAGGAAGGTGTCCGGCCCCAGCGTGGTGAACATGAACACGCCGCCCGGTCGCAACAGGCGCTGCACCTGCTCGAACACCCGCGCCGGATCGGTGCTCCACTGCAGGGCCAGGTTTGAGGTGATGATATCGAAGCTTCCTGCCGCGAAGGGTAACTCGTGCATGTCGGCGCAAACGAGCCCCGGCGCGGCAGGCCGGCCCGGTATCCAGCGCGCCCAGGCCGGCTCACGCATCCGGCAGAGCATGGCGTGCGCCAGATCCAGTGCCCAGACCCGTGCCCCCGGGTAACGCCGTCGCATGCGCCTGACCATTTCCCCGGTGCCGCAGCCGAGGTCGAGGATGTCCCGCGGACGAACCTTCAGCAGGTCGAACCGCTCATCCAGGCGATCGGCCACCTCCCGCTGCACGAAGGCATGATCGTCATAATGTGCCGCGGCACGTTCGAACTGTTCCCGAACGCGTCGCCGTTCCAAGTCGGACATGGGTCTCGCCCCGATTTTCAGAGAGTTTGCACAAGGCAGTCGGCCACCTCGTCGGCAGCCGTGAGCGGCAGCCAGTGGCCCTGGCGCGCGCAGATCCTGAGCGCCGCCCCGGACGAGGCGGCAATCGATGCGCCGCGCCCGGCCGGGCAAAGCGGATCATCGGTCCCCAGCACGAGCGTTACCGGCAGCGGCAGCGACTGCAGGGCCGCGCACAAATCAGTTTCGCGCAGCCATTCCAGTCCCTGCAGCAGACCCTCAGGTTCCAGCACCGCCCCGGTTCGCCACGCGGCGATCTGCGCCCGGGCCGGCGGGGCCAGGTGAAGGTTTCGCCGGAGCAGTGCATCAAAACGCCTCAGGACCCGGTCGCTCTCCCCGCGCCGGATGCCGGCGGCCATTTCCTCGATCGCCGCGATGCCGACCCCCTCGCCTGCGGACGCCGCGACGAACCGGGGCAGCGAGGCCACCATCACGAGCGCCCGCGGCCGGACCAATCCTTTTACGACCGCCGCGAGCGCCAGCAGCCCCCCCAGGGACCACCCGGCGATCACCGCGCCGTCCGCCCGCGCCGGATCACCGAACAGCGCGCCAAGCCAGTCATGGGCATTGGACACAACGGGGCCGTGTTCGCACATCGAGTGCCCGTGCCCGGGCAATGCCGGTGCGCGAACGACCAGGTCAGCCGGCAGCCGCGCCCGCACCGGCTGCCAGATCAGGGGGTGATAGGACCAGCCATGCAGCAGGATCAGGTCGGGCCTGGCTGACAAGGCCTGCTCCGGGCGGCTAAGATGCGTTGCTTCGTTCATCAACTCCTCTTGACTCTTCGGACCCGCACCATGTCCACGACGCCCGCCACCGACCCCGTCGCCCTGCTGCTTGGCCTTGTGCTGCTCGGCTACCTGTTCGGCTCGATTTCGACCGCCGTACTGGTCGCCCGCGTGCTCGGACTGCCCGACCCCCGCAAGGAAGGCTCGGGCAATCCCGGCGCCACCAACGTCCTGCGCCTGGGCGGCAAGCGAGCGGCGCTGATCACGCTGGTCGGCGATCTGCTCAAGGGGCTGCTGCCCGTGCTGGCTGCCCGGGCGATGGATCTCTCGCCCACCGCGGTGGCGCTGACTGCCGTCGCCGCCTTTGCCGGACACCTTTATCCGGCCTTCTTCGGATTCAAGGGCGGAAAGGGCGTGGCGACCGCAGCCGGCGTCCTGCTGGCCATGGCCCCCATCGTCGCGCTGGTTGCCATCACGACCTGGATTCTCGGCGCCCTCCTGACCAGACTCTCGTCGCTCTCTGCCCTGCTCGCGGCAATCGCCGCGCCCTTGACGGCGTGGCTGCTCGGGCTGCCCGATGCAACGCAGCTGGCCACGGGGGTGATCGCCCTGCTCCTGGTCTGGCGTCACCGGGCGAATGTCCGCCGCCTGATCGCCGGCACCGAACCGCGCATCGGCCAGAAGGCATCATCCGACCGGGCCCCGGGCTGACCCCTGACCAAAATCCAGCCGGCGAACGACCGCCCTATTCTCGGCCGGGCGGTGACAGCGCGGCAAGCGGCCAGCGGGCGAGGCCGCCGAAGGCACTAGTCGCATCCTGCTCACCGGCTGACAGGCGCAAGGCGCCGGCCAGGGCAATCATGGCGGCATTGTCGGTACAAAATGCCAGCCGCGGAAAAAACACCGCCACGTCATGCTCCGCGGCCAGCGCCACGAGCGCCCGCCGCAGGGGTTCGTTGGCGGCGACCCCGCCGGCGGCGACCAGCGGACGCGGCCCGACGGCGCGAAGCGCGCGCGCCATCTTGATCGTCAGCGTCTCGACCACCGCCGCCTCGAACCCGGCCGCCACGTCCGCCGGCTCTGCCCCGCCCGAGAGCGCCACCGCCACCGCGGTCTTGAGGCCACTGAAACTCATGTCCATGCCTGGCCGGTCGGTCATCGGGCGGGCGAATCGCAGCCGTTTCGGGTCCCCGGTTCGCGCCAGCGCCGACAGCGCGGCGCCGCCCGGATATCCCAGCCCCATCAGCTTGGCCGACTTGTCAAACGCCTCGCCCACCGCGTCGTCAATGCTTTCCCCAAGCAAGCGGTAGTCACCATGCCCCCGCACGTCGACGATCTGGGTATGTCCGCCCGAGACCAGCAGCGCCAGAAACGGGAAGGACGGCGCCGGCGACTCCAGCAGGGGCGCCAGAAGATGCCCCTCCATATGGTGCACCGCCAGTGCGGGCCGACCCAGGGACAGCGCCAGCCCCTTGGCAAAACCGGCTCCGACCATCAGCGCGCCGAGCAGTCCGGGCCCGGCGGTGTATGCCACCGCGTCGATCTCCCCGCGCGCCAGTCCGGCCTCGTTCAGCGCCTCGCGGACCAGCCCGGCGATCTTGCGCACGTGGTCGCGGGACGCCAGCTCCGGCACCACGCCGCCATACCGCGCGTGGGTGGACGTCTGCGAGTGCAGGACGTGAGACAGCAACCCCGCGTCACTGCAGTACAGCGCCGCCGCCGTCTCGTCACAAGAAGACTCGATTCCCAGAACCCGCACCGCACGCCCCACCATAAGCTGTTGTTTCGAACACCACCCAGGCATCTCGATCCAGTTGCATCCACCCGGGCTGCCCGTATAATACAGGCCCCTTGAAGATGATCCATGCCGGAATGCGCGCGGTGCGCCACGTCGGCACCGTCAGCCAGCCCAAGACTTGCATGGCGGATTACCCCGAATCGAAAACCCTTACCGGAACCTAGAGATACATGCCTTCAGTACGAGTCAAAGAGAACGAACCCTTCGAAGTCGCCGTGCGCCGTTTCAAGCGCTCTTGCGAGAAAGCCGGCATCGTGACCGAACTGCGCGCCCGCGAGTTCTACGAGAAGCCGACCGCAGAGCGCAAGCGCAAGGCGGCCGCGGCCGTCAAGCGCAACCAGAAGCGCTTGTCGAAGGAGCAGGCCCGCCGCACCCGGCTCTACTGAGCGCGCACGGCAGGATGCCTCCCGGCACAGCCGACTGATGCCGGCTGTTCACGTACATTGAGCGAGTCCCCATCCGATGAGTGAAATCAAGGCCCGCCTGACGGACGACATGAAAGCGGCCATGAAGGCCGGTGAAAAGGACCGTCTGGGCGTGATTCGCATGGTGCTGGCTGCCGTCAAGCAGCGCGAGGTCGACGAACGCCGGGAACTGTCCGACAGTGACTTGCTCGCGGTGCTCGACAAGCAGGCCAAGCAGCGCCGGGAATCTCTCACCCAGTACCGGGAAGCGGGGCGGGACGACCTGGCCGACACCGAGGCCTTCGAGCTCTCCGTCATCGAGTCGTACCTGCCCAAGCCGCTGGACCCCGACGAACTCGCGGCCCTGATCAGGTCAGCCATCGAGGAAACCGGCGCCAGCGGCATGCAGGACATGGGGCGCGTGATGAACGTCGTTCGGGAACGGGCTGCCGGCCGGGCCGACATGGGTGAGGTCAGCGCTCAGGTCAAGAAGCAGCTGTCCTGAGTCCGGCCCCATCCTGCCCGGTTCGGCTTCGCCGAAGCGCAGGCCCCGGACACGATTTTCAGGACACCACATGACCGGCGCGAATGCCGGTTTTTGTTTGGGCCCGTTTTCGGATAATGGGGTGATCGGACGTCCCCCAGGAGCGCGCCGACAGGTGGCCGTCCGAAAGCCAGCCAGGGGCCTGCCTCCCACCGACACCACACAGTGATCAACTCCGCCTCGGCGGTCGAATGCGAGACACACCTCATGGGAAACGTATTTCAGTTCCTCAACGTACCACGCCAAGACCCCGAGAAGGTTGAAGCGGACGTCCGGGTCAAGCAGTTCAAGGAAATCTACGGGCAGTTCGATCCGGATACGGCCGCCGCCCAGTCGGATCGCTGCCTGGCCTGCGGCAATCCCTACTGCGAATGGAAATGTCCGGTTCACAACTACATTCCCAACTGGCTCAAGCTGGTGGCCGAGGGCAACCTCTTCGAAGCCGCCGAAATGTCGCACAAGACCAATTCCCTGCCGGAGATCTGTGGCCGGGTCTGCCCCCAGGACCGGCTTTGCGAGGGAGCCTGTACCCTGAATGACGGGTTCGGTGCGGTCACCATCGGCTCGGTCGAGAAGTACATTGCCGACGAGGCCTTCAAGCAGGGCTGGCGCCCGGACATGAGTGGCGTGACACCCACGGGCAAAAAGGTGGCCGTGGTCGGCGCCGGCCCGGCCGGCCTGGGCTGCGCGGACATTCTGGCCCGCCACGGGGTAAAGCCGGTGGTGTTCGACCGCTATCCCGAGATCGGCGGCCTGCTGACCTTCGGCATTCCGCCCTTCAAGCTCGAAAAGGACGTACTCAAAACGCGCCGGGACATCATGGAGGGGATGGGTGTCGAGTTCAGGCTGAACACCACGATCGGGGAGGACATCACCCTCGATCAGCTGCTTGCCGACTACGACGCCATCTTCATGGGCATGGGAACCTACACCTACATGAAGGGCGGCTTCCCGGGCGAGGACCTGGACGGCGTCCACGAGGCGCTGCCCTTCCTGATCTCCAATATCAACCGCCTCATGGGCCTGCCCGGCGCCCAGGAAAACTTCATCGACATGGCCGGCAAGCGGGTCGTGGTGCTCGGCGGGGGCGATACCGCCATGGACTGCACCCGTACTTCCCTGCGTCAGGGCGCCGACTCGGTGACCTGCGCCTACCGCCGGGACGAGGCCAACATGCCCGGGTCGCGTCGAGAGGTCGTCAACGCGCGTGAAGAAGGCGCACGGTTCCTGTTCAACCGTCAACCGGTCGAAATCGTGGGCGATGCCGGCCAGGTGACCGGCGTCAAGCTGGTCGAAACCCGGCTGGGCGAACCCGATATCCGGGGCCGCCGCCGGCCGGAAGTCATTCCCGGTTCGGAAAGCGTGATCGAGGCGGATGCGGTGGTGATCGCCTTTGGTTTCCGGCCCTCCCCCGCGCCCTGGTTCTCCGATCACGGCATCGAACTGGACCCCAGCGGCCGGGTCATGGTCAACCAGGGCCCCGAGCGCGCATTCCAGACCAGCCACCCCAAGATCTTCGCCGGTGGCGACATGGTGCGCGGGTCAGACCTGGTGGTGACGGCGGTCTTCGAGGGGCGCAACGCGGCCTTCGGCATCCTCGACTATCTCGAAGTCTGAGGGCGCTGTCATGACCGCGACCGCACCGCTTGCCAACGACCGCTTCCTGCGTGCCCTCCTGCGCCAGGAGGTGGACCGCACCCCGATCTGGATCATGCGCCAGGCCGGCCGCTACCTGCCCGAGTACCGCCAGACACGCGCACGCGCCGGCAGCTTCATGGACCTGTGCCGCAATGCGGAGCTGGCCTGCGAAGTCACGCTGCAGCCACTTGAGCGCTACGATCTGGACGCGGCGATCCTGTTCTCGGACATCCTGACCATTCCGGATGCCATGGGCCTCGGTCTGCGCTTCGCGCCCGGCGAAGGCCCGGTGTTCGATCGGCCGGTGCGCAGCGCCGAGGACGTGCGCCGGATTGGCGTGCCGGATGCCGAACAGGATCTGGGTTACGTGATGAATGCCGTTCGGACCATTCGCGGCGCCCTGGGTGGCCGCGTGCCGCTGATCGGGTTTTCCGGCAGTCCCTGGACGCTGGCGACCTACATGGTCGAGGGCGGCAGCACCAAGGATTTCGGCAAGATCAAGGGCATGATGTACGCACGACCGGCGCTGCTGCACGAACTGCTCGCCAAGCTTGCGGACGCGGTGACCGAGTACCTGAACGCCCAGATCGCCGCGGGAGCGCAGGCGGTCCAGGTCTTCGATACCTGGGGCGGGGTGCTGTCTCCGGAGCGCTATCGCGCGTTTTCCCTGCAATACATGGCCCGCATTGTCGACGGGCTGAACCGCACACACGAAGGCAGGCGCGTGCCGGTCATCCTGTTCACCAAGGGCGGCGGTGCCTGGGCTGAATCGATGGCGGACACCGGCTGCGATGCCCTGGGCGTGGACTGGACCGTGCCGATCGGCGACGTGCGGTCGCGGGTCGGCCAGCGGGTGGCATTGCAGGGCAATCTGGACCCGTCGGTCCTGTACGCGGACCCCGACACCATCCGGGACGAAGTGCGCAAGGTACTGGAGAGTTTCGGCCCGGGCACCGGCCACGTGTTCAACCTCGGACATGGCATTCACCAGCACATCGATCCGGAACACGTCCGGGTGCTGGTAGACGCAGTGCACGAACTGAGCGCGCCACTGCACGCGCCGCGCTGAGTTTCCCCGCCGCGCCCGGCCCGCTCGTGCGCGGGCCGCGGATCTTTACTTTCGGCGCGCAAGCTCATCCAG
>JBKHDT010000024.1:0-32201 GCA_046541195.1 Halothiobacillaceae bacterium
CCGGCTGACCCGGGCCGGCGGACTGAACCGGCGAACCGACAGGCCAGAAACCGGGGCGATCCTCCCCAGGCCCGCGCAGGCGGACCCGGCCGATCAGCCGGGGATTCGGGGTGCGGGCCTCGACCAACGAAAGCAGCACCGGCGGACGGCGACCGGCCGACGCTGCACGTCGGCTCCACCTCGGAAAAACCGTCTGCGCCTCCCGGTCAGTCAGATCGGGGCCGAGCCGCCGGCCGGATCGGCCCCGGGCGGCGGGCTGGCGTTTTCCCGGGCCAGCGCATCCCCGATCCGATCAAGCCAAAGCCGGCCGGACGCGCTGAAGGCATCCAGCCGCGCCACCCGGCCGGCTCCGGCAATTTCGAGGCGCACGACCAGGTCGGGTGCCGGCAGCACCCCGCGGCCCCGGCAGGGCCACTCGACCAGCAGCAGTGCCGATCCGGCCTCGTCGAGCACGCCCAGATAATGCACCTCCTCCGGGTCAGCCAGGCGGTAGAGATCCAGGTGCAGCCAGGGTCGGCCATCGACCTCGTAGGGCTCGACCAGCGTGTAGGTCGGACTGCGGATTGCGCCGCTGACACCCCGGGCACGCAGCAGCGCGCGGACCAGGGTGGACTTGCCGGCGCCGAGCGTACCTTCCAGGTGAATGCAGCCAGGCCCGTCGATCGCCCCGGCCAGCCGGGTACCGAGCAAGACCGTGGCCTGCTCGTCCGGCAGTTCGATGCGCATCGGGCCCTCGGCCGGATCGCTCAAGACGCACCCCGGCCGAGCCAGCGCCGGATGCCCGGCAGCAGGTCACTGGCCAGCAGGCCGACCTCGCCCTCGGCCCGCGCCTGTTCATCCGCGGCCTCCGCATGGGCGCGCACGCCCAGGCGCGCCGCCTCGAACGGTGGCAGCCCCTGCGCCATCAACCCGGCGATCACCCCCGTGAGCACATCACCCATGCCGCCACTGGCCATGCCGGGATTGCCCGCGGGACAGACGACCAGGTCATCCGAACCGGCCACCAGGGTGCCGGCCCCCTTGAGGACCACCACGCCACCGAAGGTATCCTGCAGCCGCCTGGCCGCGGCGGGCCGATCGGCCTGGATCGCCCCGGCCGTCTGCTCAAGCATGAAGGCGGCCTCGCCGGGATGTGGGGTAAACACGATATCGTGCCGGGCCGAGCGATTGTTGCCGATCAGGCGCAGGGCGTCGGCATCGACCACCATCGGCAGATGCACCCGCAGGGCCTGGCGCACCATGCGCATCGCCCAGGCATCCTGACCGAGCCCCGGCCCGAGTGCGAGCACGTCGGCATGGCCCAGCAGCCGCAGCAGCGCGCGCTCGTCCGCCACGGCCGACACCATGAGTTCCGGCCGCCCCTGGTTGAGCCAGGCGGCATGCTCCGGATGCGTCCCCACGCGGACCTTGCCGGCCCCGACCCGCAGGGCGCCCTCTCCGGCCAGCCGCGCCGCGCCGGACATGCCGGCATTGCCGCCCAGAACCAGCACCGTACCGAAACGGCCCTTGTGGGCATTGCGATGTCGCGGCGGCAGGCCGTGGACGTCCTCGTCCACCCGGGCCACCGGCGGAACCTCCGGATCGGGCATCTCGAGCCGTTCGAGCGCGACCCGGCCGGCCAGTTCGCAGCCGTCGCCGGTGAACAGCCCGACCTTGGCAGCAATGAAGGTAACCGTCCGGTCTGCCCGCACCGCCGGGCCGGGCGCGTGGCCCGTTGCCGCATCCAGCCCGGAAGGCACGTCAATGGAGACCACCGGCAGGGCCTGGCGATTGATGGCCGCCACCCACTCGGCCGCTGTGCCCTCAAGCGCCCGGTCCAGCCCGATGCCGAACAGGGCATCGACGAGCACCCCCTCGGGCCTCAGTGCACCGGGGTCGCGCAGCACCTCGCCGCCGCCCGCGGTGCGCCAGGCCGCGGCCTGGGTCGCCGCATCGCCCTTGAAGTCATCAAGTGACGCGATGCCCAGCAGGCGCACCACGCGGCCCTCGGCGCGCGCGAGCCGGGCAATCACCAGCCCGTCACCGCCATTGTTGCCGGGACCGACGATCACCTGCAGCGGGGCATCGCCCGGACAGTCCGCCCGGATCCGGGCCCAGGCGGCGGCACCGGCTGCCTCCATCAGGGCGCAGCTGTCCACGCCCCCGGCAAACAGGGCACGCTCGTGATCCCGAACCTGTTGCGGCAGGTAGAGGTTCATGGCATCCGGACCTCAGCGCGGCATGATGAACCCGAGCGCGTCATGCACCCGGGCAAGCGTCCGGGACGCACGCGCCCGGGCGGATTCGGCGCCCCGATGCAGCACGGCGTCGAGATGAGCGGTATCGGCGCGCAGCGCCGCAAAACGCGCCTGAACCGGCTCCAGGAAGGCAATGACCGCCTCGGCCGTCCGGGTCTTGAGCGCCCCGTAGCCCTGCCCCTCGAACTCCGCTTCGAGCGCCTCGACCGACTGCCCACCAAGGATCGAGAGCAGCGTCAGCAGGTTCGACACCCCCGGCTTGTTCTCCGGGTCGAAGCGCACCTCGGTCTGCGAGTCGGTCACCGCCCGCTTGAATTTCTTCATGATCTTCTTCGGGTCGTCCAGGAGCGCCACGTAGCTTTTCTCGTCCGGGTCCGACTTGGACATTTTCACGGTGGGGTCCTGCAGGCTCATGATGCGCCCGCCCGACTCCGGGATAAACGGCTCGGGGACCGTGAACACCTCGCCGTAGAGGTTGTTGAAGCGGATCGCCAGGTCGCGGGTCAGCTCCAGGTGCTGCTTCTGATCCGAGCCGACCGGGACATGCGTGGCCTGGTAAAGCAATATGTCCGCGGCCATTAGCACCGGGTAGGCAAACAGGCCGACATTCAGGTTGGACGCATGCTTGCGCGCCTTGTCCTTGAACTGGGTCATCCGCTCCAGTTCGCCCATGTAGGCGTAACAGTTGAGTGCCCAGGCAAGCTGGGTATGCTCCGGCACGTGCGACTGCACGAAGATCGTGTTCTGCTCGGGGTCAAGGCCGCAGGCGATGTACAGGGCGATGAAGTCGTAGCAGCGTTCACGCAGCACGGCCGGGTCCTGCCGGACGGTGATCGCATGCTGGTCGACCAGCATGAACAGCGCGTCGTGCGTCTGCTGCATTCGGACCCAGTTGCGGATCGCGCCGACGTAGTGACCGATCAGGAGTTGCCCTGAGGGCTGGATGCCGCTCAGGAGCACCGGCTTGCGCTCGGGAGCTGTCATGGGCTTGAAGTGTCCGTGAGGTTGTAAACTTGGGGAAGCCGATGATACGAGCGCCACGCGGCAGACTCAACGGCAAGACGAAAAAGGCACTTGATGCGCCCGATCCGCTCGTATAGAATCCACGGCCTTATTTTTGCGTCCGTTTTTCCGAGGAGACACAACATGTCCCGAGTCTGTCAGGTGACCGGCAAGCGCCCGGCCGTCGGCAACAATGTCTCGCACGCGAACAACAAGACGCGTCGTCGGTTTCTGCCCAACCTGCACAACAAGCGGTTCTGGGTCGAGAGCGAGAACCGCTTTGTGAGTCTGCGCGTTTCTTCCAAGGGCCTGCGCATCATCGACAAGGTCGGCATCGACGCCGTTTTGGCTGATCTTCGCGCCCGCGGCGAGAAAGTCTAACCGAACAGGAACCGAGCCATGCGTGACAAGATCAAACTGGTATCAAGCGCCGGAACCGGCCACTTCTACACCACGACCAAGAACAAGCGCACCATGCCGGAGAAGATGGAACTGAAAAAGTTCGATCCGGTAGTTCGCAAGCACGTGATGTACAAGGAAGCGAAGATCAAGTGACCGGCCCCCGGCCCGGACACTGATCGCCCCGGACCCGGCAGCAGCCGGGTCTTTTTTTGTCCGCGTCAACACCAACAGCCCAGCAGGATCAGGCCCATGCCCGAACTGCCCGAGGTCGAAACGACCCGCCGCGGGATCACCCCGCATCTGACCGGCCGGATCATCCGGTTCGCCACGGTCCGCGACGGCCGGCTTCGCTGGCCGGTTCGTGCCGACCTGCCCGCCTGGCTGCAGGGCCGCCGGATCGAGGCGATCGAACGACGTGCCAAGTACCTGCTGCTGCGCCTGAGCGGCCCGGCGACCTTGGTGGTGCACCTGGGCATGTCCGGCAGTCTGCGCCTGGTCACGCCAGAAATCCCGCCACGCAAGCATGACCACATCGACCTGGTGCTCGATTCGGGTCAGGCATTGCGCTATCACGATCCCCGTCGCTTCGGCGCCTTTCTGGACCACGAGGGGCACGGCGAGCATCCCCGGCTGGCAGGTCTGGGTCCCGAACCGCTCGAGGACAAGTTTGACGGCGACCACCTCGCGGCGGCGGCCCGGGGCCGACGCTTGGCCATCAAGAAGCTGATCATGACGAACACCGTGGTGGTCGGGGTCGGGAATATCTATGCAAACGAGGCGTTGTTCCTTGCGAGGATTCACCCGGCGACGCCGGCCGGGAACTGCACGCCGGACCAGTTGCAGCGACTGGCCGGCACGATCCGGCAGGTGCTGGCCGATGCGATTGTCCAGGGTGGAACCACCCTGCGCGACTTTGTCCGCGAGGACGGCCAGCCCGGCTACTTCGCCCAGAGCCTGCGCGTCTATGATCGCCACGGCGAACCCTGCCGCACCTGCGCCAGCCCGATCGAGCGGCAGGTCATCGACCAGCGGGCGAGCTTTTTCTGCCCGAACTGCCAACCCCGGTCCTGAGCGCCCGGCAGCCGGCCCCGCAAGCGCAACCGGCCACCGCCAACCTGCTCCGCTTGTTTCAGGCGGTCACCTTCCAGTCCGGGTCGGGCCGGAAATCCCGCACCCATCCTGCGAGGCTTTCGGCCGGCATCGGCCGCGCGATCCCGTAGCCCTGCGCCATGGAACAGCCAAGCGACAGCAACAGCCGGCAGTGCCCGGAAGTCTCGGCTCCCTCGGCGATCACGCAGCGGTCGAAGGCCCGCGCCAGCCCCACGATACCCTCGACGATGGCCCGGTCCTCGGTTTCCTCCAGCATGTCGCGGACAAACGACTGGTCGATCTTGAGTGTCTGCGCCGGCAGGCGCTTGAGATAGGTCAGCGAGGAGTACCCGGTACCGAAATCATCGAGCGAGAACAGCACCCCCATCGCGGCGCATTCGCGCATCAGCATGGAAATCCGGTCGACATCCTGCAGCGCCGCCGTCTCCAGGATCTCCAGCTCCAGCATACCCGGCTGGTAGTCCGGCACCGTGGCGAGCATCTCGGTGAGCCGGTGGGCGAAATCCGGACTTTCAAGGTGACGGGCACTGACGTTGACGCTCAGCGGCAGGATCAGCCCTTCGGACTGCCAGCAGGTCCACTGGCGCAGCGCTTCCCGGATCACCCAGTCACCGAGCTTGACCCCCAGACTGCCGTCTTCCACCAGCGGCAGAAACTCGCCCGGCGGCACCAGACCACGCTCGGGGTCCTGCCAGCGAATCAGCGCCTCGGCACCCATCACCCGGCCTGAATCCATGTCCACCTTCGGCTGGTAGTACAGGACAAACTCCTCGTGCTCCAGGGCCGCGGCAATCCGTTCGACCGCCACGCGGTGCTCCTGGGTACGGCGGTCGTGCTCCGGATCGAACACGTGAAAACGGTTGCGTCCACCCTGCTTGGCGCGGTACATCGCCTGGTCGGCATGGCGCATCAGCGTGTCCGCATCCGAGTCGTCCTCCGGATACAGGGTGACCCCGATGCTGGCGGAAACGAGTACCTCCTGGCCGGCCAGTTCATAGGGGACATTGACTGCCTGCAGCAACCGGTCGATGGCACGCTCCCACTGGGCCTTGCTCTCGATCTCGGTCAGCAGCACCACGAACTCGTCGCCCCCGAGCCGGGCCACGGTATCCATGCCCCGCACACACTTGCGCAACCGGTCGGAAACCTGGCGAAGCAGGATATCCCCCTTGTCGTGGCCGAGGCGGTCATTGACGGGCTTGAACCCGTCCAGGTCCATGTAGGCGACGACCAGTTGCCCCCCGTGGGCACGGACCTGCGCCATGGCATCACGCATCCGCTCGGACAGCAGGCTGCGGTTGGGCAGCCGGGTCAGCGCGTCGTGGTAGGCCATGGTCTTGAGCTGGCTCTCGGTTTCCTTGATCGGCGTGATGTCCGAAAACAGCCCGACAAAATGCGTCAGCCGCCCCCGATCGTCACGCACGGCGGAAATGTGCGCCAGCTGCGCGTAGATCTCGCCGTTTTTCCTGCGGTTCCAGATCTCGCCATGCCAGGCACCCTGCTCCATCAGGGTGCCCCACATCTTCCGGTAGAAGGTCCCATCCTGCCGGCCGGACTGCAGAAAGCGCGGATTGCGGCCGATGACCTCCGCCCGGTCATAGCCGGTCATGTTGCAGAAGGTCGCATTCGCCTCGACGATCTGGCCCGAGGCATCGGTGACGAGGATGCCCTCGTGCGCGTGATGGAAGACGCTCGCATCCAGCCGCAGCCGTTCCTCGATCCGCCTGCGTTCGGTCATGTCGCGCATGACGACCAGGTAGGCCGGCTCTTCCCGGTCGGGGTCGTGCACCACGCTGAAACGGGCCATGAACCAGCGCGACTGCCCGCCCACGTCCAGGGAATACTCCTCGCTGTGGGTGCGCGCCCCCGAATCGAGCGCCTCGATGGCCCGGTCCAGCGCCGCCGAGACCCGGTACGGGAACAGCGACTCCAGCGGCCGGCCGAGACAGGCTTCCGCGTCTTCGACCAGCCGCCGCTCGCCGCCTGACTGGAAAAACTCCGTGAAGCGACCGCGCCGGTCGACCACGAAGACGTGATCTTCCATAGACGAAAACAGCAACGACAGGCGCTTTTCGCTGCGCCGCAGGGCCTTCTGGGCCTCCTCGTGCTCGTGAATCCGGTATTCGAGGTCGGCATTGAACGCCCGAAGCTGTCCGGCCTGCGCCTGTTCGGTCCTGACCACCCGGCCCAGCCGCTTGTTGGTACGCAGGACAAGCCAGACCAGCACCAGGACCCCGGCCAGCACCACCGCCATGGCCGAAAGCAGGTGGATCGCATACTTGCGGTAGACATCGCCCCAGTCGAAGTACTCCGCCTGCGCGTAGGGCCCGACCCGCAGGCGCTTCATCAGGGCGTCCACGGTCCCGTAGTCTGCCGGCGGCTTGAACCCGTGGTAACCACCCTGGTCGGCCGCCGCATCTTCCGGGCCGATTTGCAGCAGTGCAATGGCCACCTGCTTGACGAGCTCGCCCGGCACGGTCGGCATGGCCCCGAAGGGCCACTCCGGGTAGAGCGGCGTGGACAGCAAAAATGGAAAATTCCCGGAAGCGCGGTAGTCGTCCAGCACCCGGATCGCCCCGGGATCGAGTTCCCCCCGACTGATCAGGTTCTCGAGAACGCCACTGCGCACCAGGCCGAAGTCGGCGTTGCCCGAAAGCACCTCCTCGACAACGTTGTCGTGCGGCATGCCGGTCATGCGGACCTGCGCGGCCTCGTCGACCAGGTCGATCCCCAGCTGGTCGAAAACACCGGCCTGTGCCAGAAAGCCGCCGAGCGACCGCACCGAGACCGCGGCCACGCGGGCATCGACCACGTCCGACAGTTCACGGTGCCGGGGATCATCAGCCCGGGTGAAGATCACCCCACCGAAACGGTCCAGCGGCAAGTCGTTGACCTCGTTCACCAGCGTGGCGAAATCCGACAGACCATAGGTCCGGGACAGGTAGACATGGTGCTCGGGATTGGTGAGCACGAAATCCACCTCGCCCTTGCGGATTGCTTCCTCAAGCGCCGAAAAACCCAGGGCCCGAAAGGTGAATCGGTACCCGGGAATCCGCGAATTCAGCCACTGGGCGGTAGGCGCCGACCTGGTTTCCGTCTGCACGGTCGGCAGGAAGGAAAGCTGACCGATAACCACCTCCCGCTCCTCGGCCACCGCCGGCGCGCCCCCCGCGACCAGCAGGGACAGGACCAGTCCGACGAGCAGCCGGTTGAGGTTTTTGAACATTCAGGCTCCAGGAACTGGCCTCGGCGGCCTGCCAGCCGGCGCAAGGCGGGATCGACTGCAGACCAGGATTGGGACTGCGGCACGGGTGACCCAACACATGATGGTTCAAGCCACGAAAATGCCAGGCACGGGCCCGGATCTGTCGGCCCCTGCGCTGCCGAGCGCGGAGCTCGCCAGCTGGCGCATTGCAACCGGCGCAGGCTCACGAGGCCATGGATGGCTTCGTGTACTGTTTCCAAAGGCAATCACCCTCCTCAGAATAAGGCATTACCCCGCAGGTTTCATGCAATTCGCATGTCCTGGCATGTCCGGAGTGCGCGACCTGCCTGCTTCGGACCCGGTCGCGCCGGCTTGAAGAAAAACCGTGCCCGACCCTTTGCAGCCCCGGAACCCGGGGCGATAATGCGCGACCTTGAACCACCGCAAAAACCGAGGAGCGAGGGCATGACCCCCGAAGAAATCAAGGCGGCCCGCGCCGACCAGGAGGTCACGGTCACGGTGCGCGCCCAGTCTTTGAACCTGCGCAGCACCTGGGGACTGTTCTCGCCCCGGGAACTGGATGCCGGCTCGCGCCTGCTGCTTGAACGCCTGGAGCTGCCGCAACGCCCCGGGGCGCGGATTCTTGATCTGGGTTGTGGCTATGGCCCGATCGGCCTGACCCTGGCGCGCTGCCTGCCGGATGCCGAAGTGCTGATGGTCGACAAGGACTTCGTGGCCGTCGACTATGCCAACGCCAATGCCGAGCGCAACGGCCTGACCAACGCGCAGGCCATGCTCAGCAACGGGTTTTCGCGGGTCACGGGGGAATTTGACCTGATCGTCTCCAACGTGCCGGCCAAGGTCGGCAAGGAACTGTGGTCCATCATGCTGCACGATGCCCACGTCCACCTGCGCCCCGGAGGCGAGATCTGGTTTGTCTCCATCAACGGCCTGCGCGACTTCTTCAAGCGCAGCATGAAAGCCGAGTTCGGCAACTACGAGAAGGTCAAGCAGGGCCCCGTCTACACGGTATCCCGCGCCACCCGGGCGCCGGGACGCCGCCCCGCACCAAACTGATCACCCGACGCACCATGGCCCAATCCCGCGCCATGGTCCAATCCACTGAATCGCGGAGCACGGGCCGTCCGGACAAAGCCGGCATCGACGTCCCGGCAGGCAGCCGACCGGATGTGCAGGGCGCAGGCTTGTCGAAAGGGGCACTCAAGCGGCGGGCGGGGCCCCGAAGCGGTTGGGCGCGCCCTGCGTCGGCTGGACCATGAAGAACAGCAGGACCAGCGGGCCGATCAAGGGGATCAGGGCCACCAGAATCCACCAGCCCGGGCGGTCACTGTCGTGCAGGCGCCGGACGGTCACGGCCAGCCCCGGCAGCAGAATGAACAGGCTGTACAGCGATCCCAGCAGCATGGGCATGCCCAGGGCCGACTCGGTCGCGAGAATCGCCAGGGTAATGAGCACGTTGATCAGGAAGAACATCCAGTATTCCCGTCGCCCCGAGCGGCCGGAAAACACCGCGTACTTGCGCAACACATTCAGGTAATGCTCCATATCCCCCGCTCCGAATCGTTTCCCGTCAAATCAGTCCGTCCGCCGCCACCCGGCAGCTGACCCCTGCGCCCGCGGGCGCCGTGAACAATGGCGATCATGCGGTACGCCGCCTGTACAGCAGATCATGCACCGCATGGCCCAGCCGCTGCCCGCGCTGCTCGAACTTGGTCAGCGGTCGCCAAGTCGGTCGCGCGCTGAACTGCCCAGGCCCGGCCAGGTTTTCAAAGGCGGGACAGTTTTCCAGAACAGTCCGCATGTGCTCGGCATAGTCCTGCCAGTCGGTCGCCAGGTGCCAGACGCCGCCGGGCCGCAAGCAGTCGGCCACCTGCCGCGCGAAGGCCGGCTGGACGATGCGTCGCTTGTGGTGACGCTTCTTGTGCCAGGGGTCGGGAAAGTACAAAAGCAACCGGTCGACCGAACCGGGGGCGACGTGCTGTTCAAGCACCTGGGCCGCGTCGGCACAAAGTACCCGGACGTTGGTCAGCCCCCGTTGCTCGATCTCCAGCAAAAGGTGCCCCACACCCGGACGGTGGACCTCGATGCCGATGAAGTCGATTTCCGGCTCGGCCTCGGCCATCTGCGCCAGCGAGACGCCGTTGCCAAAGCCGATCTCGAGCGTCAGCGGGGCACGACGGCCAAAGAGCTGCTCGGCGTCGAGCCTGCCCTCGGGCTCGATGCCGAAGCGCGGCCAGAGCTCGTCCAGCGCCCGCTTCTGGCTGGTGGTCAGCCGCCCCGCGCGCCGGACAAAGCTGCGGACAGGCCGCCGGTACTCGGGGGGCTCGGCCGCCTCGCCTGCCAGTTCACTCATCAGAAGAACAGGCCATCGACCGGCGAGGACGCCGAGGCGTAGCGCTTGCGGGGCATGCGACCGGCCAGATAGGCCTCGCGACCGGCCTCGATCGCCTTTTTCATGGCGCTTGCCATCAGCACGGGCTTTTTGGCCTGCGCGATCGCGGTGTTCATCAGCACCCCGTCACAGCCCAGCTCCATGGCAATCGAGGCATCGGAGGCCGTGCCGACGCCGGCGTCCACGATGATCGGCACCCGGGCGTTTTCGATGATTTCCAGCAGGTTGTACCGGTTTTGGATACCCAGGCCGGAACCGATGGGCGCCGCCAGCGGCATGACCGCCACGCAACCGATCTCCTCCAGACGCTTGCAGATGATCGGGTCGTCGGAGGTGTAGACCATCACCTCGAAGCCGTCCGAAACCAGCCGCTCGGCCGCGATCAGGGTGGAAACCACATCCGGGTAGAGCGTCTTCTCGTCGCCCAGCACCTCGAGCTTGACCAGGTTGTGCCCGTCCAGCAGCTCGCGCGCCAGGTGGCAGGTGCGCACGGCATCGTCTGCCGTGTAGCAGCCGGCCGTGTTCGGCAGGATCGTGTAGCGATCCGGTGGCAGGACATCCAGAAGGTTCGGCTCGCCGGGGTTCTGGCCGATGTTGCTGCGGCGGATCGCGACCGTCACGATTTCCGCTCCGGCGGCCTCGGTGGCCTCGCGGGTTTCGTCGAGGTCCCGGAACTTGCCGGTTCCCGTCAGCAGGCGGGAACGGAACTGGCGGCTGCCAATGGTGAGCAGGTCTGCTTCAGTCATGAGGTCCCTACGGGTTGTTTGTAAAGGGGCAGAAGTATAACGCAGCGGCCAGGTCCAAGGCGACCGCGCCCGGGACGGCGGCTTGCCGCGGGAACCGCCCCGCACCGGCCCGGCCGGACGGCGCATCAGCGCCGGCAGATGCGGTAGATCGCCAGCTCCCCGAACAGGTTGGGGAAGATGCGCATCGGCAGGGTCTGGCGGTGCGCGCTGTCCACGACCGCCCGGTCAAGCACCGCGCAATCGAGTTCCCGACACAGGTCCTCGAAGTCGCTCAGGGTGCAAAGGTGGATATTGGGCGTGTTGTACCAGGGGTTCGGCAGGGTCTTGGTGACCGGCATGTATCCCCCGACCCCAAGCTGGAGCCGATTGCGCCAGTATCCCATGTTCGGGAAGGCCACGATGCCCTCCCGGCCGACGCTGAGCATTTCGGTCAGCAGGTGCTCCGGGTGGCGGATCGCCTGGATCGTCTGGCTCATGACGACATAGTCGAAGCTCCTCTCCGGAAACCAGTCGCCAATGCCGTCGTCGAGGTCTTCCTGCACCACCGGGATGCGCCGGGCGACGCAGGCCGTAACGTTGTCATCGTCAAGTTCAAGCCCGACCCCGTCAACCTGCCGGGTGTCGCGCAGGTGCGCCAGAAGCGTCCCGTCGCCACAACCCAGATCCAGCACCCGGCTGCCCGGCCGGATCCAGTCGCTGATGATTTCCAGGTCCGCGCGCATCAGCCGTTCACCTCGTCGGCCACGTTGGCCAGGTAGGCGCCCAGCGTCCGGTGGTAGTAGGGAATGGGAAGGAGAAAGGCATCGTGTCCCTGCGAGGCTTCGACCTCGGCGTAGGACACCGTCTTGCCCGCCGCCAGCAGGGCCTGGACGATCTCGCGGGAGCGCTCGGGCGCGAAACGCCAGTCGGTGGTAAACGACATCACCAGAAACCGGGCCGTCGCCGGGCCGAAGGCCCGCGCCAGATCGTCGCCGCATTCGCCCGCCGGATCGAAGTAGTCCAGCGCCTTGGTCATCAGCAGGTAGGTATTGGCATCGAAGCGATCCACAAAGCTGGTGCCCTGGTAGCGCAGATAGCTCTCGACCTGGAATTCCACGTCGAAGCCGAAGCTGAGCTTTCCGGAACGCAGCTCGCGCCCGAACTTGGCCCGCATGGCATCATCCGACAGGTAGGTGATGTGTCCGAGCATCCGGGCGAGCATCACGCCGCGCCGCGGTACCACGCCGTGCTCGTAATAGTGCCCCTCGTGAAAGTCCGGATCGGACATGATCGCCTGGCGCGCCACCTCGTTGAAACCGATGTTCTGGGCCGACAGCCTCGGCGCGGCCGCGATCACCACCGCATGCCCCAGCGCATCCGGGTAGCTGATGCTCCACTGCATGACCTGCATTCCGCCCAGGCTGCCGCCGATCACGGCGGCCCAGCGTTCGATCCCCAGGCGCTGCATCAGCCGGTGCTGGGCATTCACCCAGTCCCGAACCGTCACGATGGGAAAGTCGGGCCCGAAGGCCCGCCCGGTGTCGGGATTGATGCTGCTCGGCCCGGTGGAGCCCTTGCAGCCTCCGAGGTTGTTGAGGCTGACCACGAAAAACCGGTTGGTGTCGATGGGCTTTCCGGGTCCGATGGTCGATTCCCACCAGCCGGGCTTGCGGTCTTCGATGCGGTGATATCCGGCTGCGTGATGGTCGCCGGAGAGCGCGTGGCAGATCAGCACCGCATTGCTGCGGTCGGCGTTCAGCTGCCCGTAGGTTTCGACGACGAGATCGTACTCTGGCAGGCTCCGGCCGCAGTCGAGATCGAGCGGTTCGGAGAAATGCCAGGTCTGTGGTGTGACCAGCCCAACCGAATCGGGCGGAAGGGTTTCGGGCATAGGACGGGCCGTGAATATCCGTAGTGACTGGGAAAAACCTGACCGACTCCATCCGGGAAGCCGATCACAGGCGCCGGGACCGGCATCCGCCGGACCCGGCCTGGGTTTTTGGTGCCTTGCAGCGCCGGCGCGTCGGGGTATCCGCGGCTCGGGCGGGCAGGCCGCATTCAATCGGCGCTCCGCCTGCCGCGACACGCGACAAAGCCGGTCAATGTTACTCAGACCGGGCTGACGGAACAACCAGCCGGGCCGTTTGCTGCATGCCCGGAATGATCGCGCAGCCCCGGCCGGATCATTCCGGAGTGTCGGCACGAATGCAGGCCGACCCGCGCCGGGACCGGGCCATGCAATCGCAAGACCCGAAAGCCACGAAGGCATCAGATCCGCGGTTTGCTTTTCAGTGGATCAGCTTCCCGATCAGGGGCAGAACGAGCATCTGGATCACCTGGATACCCAGCAGCACCGCCAGGGGCGAGAGATCAATCCCGCCGAGCGGCGGCAGGATGTTCTGCACCGGGCGCAGGATCGGATCGGTCAGGTCCTCGAGCAGGCCGGAAACCGGCGTGCGCTGCTGACCGAACCAGGAAAGCAGCGCGCGGATCAGCACCGTCCAGAAGAACAGGTCGGTGACGATCTTGAAGGCAAAATAGAGTGTGGCCCCGAACACCGACGACCCGGTGATCGGCATGTTCCCGACCGCCGAAACGGCCACCACCATCACCGCGATCAGCAGCAGCGCCAGCACGATGGAGGCCAGATCGTGGCGGCCGACGGGCGGAACCACCCCACGCAACGGAATCAGCAGCGGGTTGGTCGCCTTGACGACAAGCTGCGTCAGCGGGTTGTAGAAGTCCGCCCGGAACAGTTGCAGGAAATAACGCAGCAGCACCACCCAGATATAGAGCTGGAACAGGGTCTGGATGACCAGGATCAACGGATTGGCGAAATAACCGTCCATCAGTCGTTTTCCAGCTGCTCGGCCAGCGCGCGGCTGCGCGCGCGCGCCGCCTCGGTGGCCTTCACGAAAGCCTCGCGCAGACCCGCCTCCTCCAGTGCGGCAATGCCCTGCTCGGTCGTTCCGCCGGGCGAGGTGACGCGAGCACGCAGAATCTCGGGCGGGTCGCTGGACTCCATGGCCAGCCTGGCCGCCCCGAACACCGTCTCCAGGGTCAGCAGCCGGGCGGCGGCGGCATCAAGCCCCATCCGTTTGCCGGCGTCCTGCATGGCCTCCATCACCAGGAACAGGTAGGCCGGACCACTGCCGGACAAAGCCGTGACGCTGTCCATCAGTTCCTCGCGCTCGACCCACTGCACCGTGCCGACCGCCCGCATCAGCGATTCGGCCTCGCTGCGCTGGTCGTCGCGCACATCGGGCGACGCAAACAGCCCGGCCGCGCCACAGCCGATCAACGAGGGCGTGTTCGGCATCGCCCGCACGACCGCCTCATGGCCACCGAGCCAGTCGCTCAGCGCAGCGACGCGGATTCCGGCCGCCACGCTCACCACCAGCTGATCGGCATTCAGGGCCGGCGCAAGCGCCGAAGCCACCTCGTGCATTCGCTGCGGCTTGACCGCCAGCACGACGATCTGCGCCCCACAAACCGCCTCGGCGTTGTCCGCGGTCGCGGTCACCCCGAACTGCGCGGCGAGCTGGTCGCGCTTGTCCGGGTCGGGCTCGGCCACCGTGATCGCCAGGCCGGAGCCCACGCTGCTGCGCAGCCCGCCGATCAGGGCCCGCGCCATGTTACCGCCACCGATGAAACAGACTTTCGCGCTCTGCATGGATGTCCTTCACTTCAAGTCAAACTGGATGAAAACGGGCCGGTCACCACCGCGCCACGGGGCGCCGCCAGCGCGGGCGACCTGCCGAGCCGGATTGCGCAAAGCCTACCACAGCGTCGCGCTGCCCGGGCGACGCGCCCGGGTCATGCCCGTGGGCCAAACAGGGCCGTGCCGACCCGGATGTGCGTGGCCCCCGCGGCCACGGCCTGCTCAAGGTCGCCACTCATGCCCATCGAAAGAAAAGGCAGCGGGCGTTCGTTCGTCGCCAGCGCGTCGCGCAGGGCGGCCAGGCGCTCGAAGGCGCGCCTGGCCGCTGCGGGGTCCGGCCCGGGCCGGGGAATGGCCATCAGCCCGACCACCTCAAGGCGCTCGAACGCGCCCACCTGCTCCAGCAGGGTCGGCAGTGCCTCGGGCATTACTCCGGACTTGCTGGCCTCCGCATCGATATTGACCTGCAGGAACACACGCAGCCGGCCCAGGTGATCCGGACGCTGGTCATTGAGCCTGCGGGCAATGCGCAGGCGATCGACACTATGTACCCAGTCGAAATGCTCGGCGATCCCGCGGGTCTTGTTCGACTGGATGGGGCCGATGAAGTGCCAGATCAAGTCCAGGTCCGCCAGCGCGGCCTGTTTTTCAAGCGCCTCGTCGAGGTAGCTCTCCCCGAAGTCGGCCTGCCCCAGTGCCGCGAGTGCCCGGATCGAGTCGGCCGGATGGCGCTTGCTGACGGCAACCAGGCGCACATCCCCCGCCGGGCGTCCGGCGGCGGCCAGGGCCCGCGCCAGGCGACTGGATTGTTCTTCGTGGCGAGCGGCAAGCGTTTGGGCAGCGGTCATGATGTCTTGTTCCGGTTGCACGGCTGGTCGGTTCGATTTACTTTTGGAGGGCGTTCTTCGCGCCTGCGTGGACCGAAACCGGGGCACGACGACCGGCCCAACGGCAAGGCCACACGACAGCAGACCTTCGCGCTGGAAACCCGCAAGACCCGATGCCCTGGCGCAAGCCGGTCAATCGCAGGGCACGGGCCGGGCACACATCGGCCCAGGCGCTGCCGCACGAGGCCCGGGACGGCTTTGTGCCGTGTTTGCCCACGGGAGCCGGCCAGGCCGCATCCGCCAGGCTGCGCTTGCGGGCGCGCGGTCCCGATGATCGAGGACCAGGCGATTGGTCGTGTTGCATCGGGGCCGAGACAGCAGGCAAGCCCGTCCGCGGTTCAATTTCATGGAACATTCGGGCCAAACCCCAGAATATTTAAGGATGACTCATGGCGGCTGATATCGAAACCCTGTTGGCGTTTACCGTCAAGAACGGCGCGTCCGACCTGCATCTCTCGTCGGGCGAACCGCCGGCGATCCGCGTGGACGGCGACGTGCGGCGAGTCAACATGCCCGCGCTGGAACACAAGGCCGTTCACCAGATGGTCTACGACATCATGAACGACAAGCAGCGCAAGGAGTACGAGGACAACCTCGAAACGGACTTTTCCTTCGAGGTGCCGGAGCTGGCGCGCTTTCGCGTGAACGCCTTCAACCAGAATCGTGGCGCGGCCGCCGTGTTCCGCACGATTCCGACCAAGATCCTGTCTCTGGATGACCTCAACGCCCCCAAGGTGTTCCGCGAACTGTGCACCTTTCCGCGCGGCATCGTGCTGGTGACCGGCCCGACCGGTTCGGGCAAGTCGACCACGCTGGCCGGGATGATCAACCACATCAACGAGAACCTCTACTCACACGTGCTGACGGTGGAAGACCCCATCGAATTCGTGCACCAGAGCAAGAAGTGCCTGATCAACCAGCGCGAGGTCCACCGCGACACGCACAGCTTCAACAACGCCCTGCGCTCGGCCCTGCGGGAAGACCCGGACGTGATCCTGGTCGGCGAGATGCGCGACCTGGAAACCATCCGGCTCGCACTGACGGCAGCCGAGACGGGGCACCTGGTTTTCGGTACCCTGCACACCAGCTCGGCGGCCAAGACCATCGACCGGATCATCGACGTGTTCCCGGCCGCCGAGAAGGACATGGTCCGGGCGATGCTTTCCGAGTCCCTGCGGGCGGTCATTTCCCAGACCCTGCTCAAGAAAATCGGCGGGGGCCGGGTGGCTGCGCACGAGATCATGCTCGGCACACCTGCAATCCGCAACCTGATCCGGGAAAACAAGATCGCGCAGATGTACTCGGCCATCCAGACCGGCCAGTCGCAGGGCATGCAGACACTCGATCAGAACCTCAAGGAACTGGTCGCGCGCGGGCTGATTTCCAAGGAGTCGGCCCGACTGCGTGCGGTCAGCAAGAACGACTTCCTGTAGGGCGCCGCGCGTCTCGGGCGCGGCAGGCTGGAGTGCCCCTCCAGCCCCGGGCTGGCTGATTTTCGAGCGCAGGACAGCCCGGCACAGACAAAGAAACCCTGCGCGAAGCCATCCGTGGCCTCGCGCAGCAGCGCACGGGCAGGTCACGGCCCGGCCCGTGCCGCGACTGACTGGCTTGCGCCATGGCGCGGCGGGACATCCATGCCCCGCGGGAACTCATTGACTCGCCATCCGACGGAGGAATGTCATTACCATGGACCGTCAGCAAGCGTCCAACTACGTGCAGGAAATGCTCAAGCGAATGGTGGACCTCCAGGCGTCCGACCTGTTCGTGACCACCGGGGCGCCCCCTTCCCTGAAGGTCAATGGCGAAATCCGCCCGCTTGGCGAGCAAAAGCTTTCGGCCAACCACACCGAGCTGCTGGTCCGTTCAATCATGAACGACAAGCAGACCGCCGAGTTCGAGGCACGCCACGAGGCCAACTTCGCCCTGTCGCTGCCCGGCGTGGCGCGCTTTCGTGTCAATGCCTTCACGCAGCGCGGGTCGGTGGGCATGGTATTGCGGATGATCCGGTCGGACGTGCCCGGCTTCGAGGAACTGAACCTGCCACCGATCCTAGGCGACATCGCCATGACCAAGCGGGGCCTGGTGATCTTCGTGGGTGCGACCAGCTCGGGCAAGTCGACCTCGCTGGCCTCGATGATCGACCACCGCAACACCAACAGCAAAGGGCACATCGTCACCATCGAGGACCCCATCGAGTTCGTGCACCGGCACAAGGGCTGCCTGGTGACGCAGCGCGAGGTGGGCGTGGACACCGACTCCTACGAGATCGCCCTCAAGAACACCCTGCGCCAGGCGCCGGACGTGATCCTGATCGGCGAGATCCGCGACCGCGAAACCATGAACCACGGCATCGTCTTCGCCGAAACCGGCCACCTGTGCCTCTCGACGCTGCATGCCAACAACACCAACCAGGCGCTCGACCGGATCATCAACTTCTTCCCCGAGGAACGGCGGCCGCAGCTGCTGATGGACCTGTCCCTGAACCTCAAGGCCGTGGTCTCGCAGCGGCTGATCCGGCGCGAGGACGGCAACGGCCGGGTGCCCGCCGTGGAGATCATGATCAACACCCCACTGATGGCGGACCTGATCTTCAAGGGCGCGGTCCACGAGATGAAGGACCTCATCAAGCGTTCGCGCGAGCACGGCATGCAGACCTTCGACCAGGCGCTGTTCGACCTCTACGAGAACGGCGACATCGGCTACGAGGAGGCCCTGCGCAACGCCGACTCGGTCAACGACCTGCGCCTGAACATCAAGCTCAACAGCAAGCGGGGCCGCTCGCGGGACCTGATGGACGAGACCGCCAGCCTGACCATGCGCACGGAAGACGACGAGACCTGATCAGCCGCCGGCCAACCGGACTTTTGCCCCTTTCGCCGCCACGCCACCACGGATCAATGACCCATGGCCGATTACAGCAACCTTGAACCCTTTCTCAAGCTGCTTGCCGAGAAGGAAGGCTCCGACCTGTACTTCAGCACCGGCACCATGCCGGCGGTGAAGATCCAGGGCGAACTGCGCTTTATCGGACGCGAGCCGCTTGAGCCCGGGCAGACCCGCACCCTGGCCGCGTCCATGCTCAGCGAGGAGCAGATGGCGCACTTCGACAAGACCCTGGAACTCAACGCGGCGCTGCAGTTGCCCGGCGTGGGCCGCTACCGTCTCAACGCCTTCATGCAGCGTGGCGAGCTGGCCATGGTGATCCGGTTCATCCAGACCGAGATCCCCGGCATCGAGCAACTCAACCTGCCCAAGATCCTGCACCAGCTGATTCTCGAAAAGCGCGGGCTGATCATCGTGGTCGGGGCCACCGGTTCAGGCAAGTCGACCACCTTGGCCGCGATGATCGACTACCGGGCCCGGCAGATTCCCGGCCACATCCTCACCATCGAGGACCCGATCGAATTTGCCTTCCAGCACCGCAACTCGGTGGTCAACCAGCGCGAGGTGGGCGTCGACACCCACAATTACACCGCGGCCCTGAAAGAGGCGATGCGCGAGGCGCCGGACGTCATCATGATCGGCGAGGTCCGCGACAGGGCAAACATGGAACATGCCCTTGCCTATGCCGACACCGGCCACCTCTGCCTGACGACGCTGCACGCCACCAACGCGCACCAGGCGCTCGACCGCATCATGCGCTTCTTCCCGCCCGAGGGCCGGGACCAGCTGCTCATGGACCTGTCGCTGAACCTCAAGGCGGTGATCTCCCAGCGGCTCATCATCAGTGCCGACGGGCGCCGGATGCCCGCCGTGGAGGTATTGATCAACTCGCCGTTCATCTCCGAACTGATCCGCCGCGGCAACGTCGACCAGATCAACGACGCGATGGAAAAGAGCGCCCAGGGCGGCATGCAGACCTTCGACATGTCACTCTTCCAGCTCTGGAAGGACGAGAAGATCACCCGCGAGGAGGCACTGGCCAACGCCGACTCCCGCGCCAATCTCGAGTGGCGGATGAACTTCGGCTCCAGCATGAAGGGCAGCAACCCCGATGCCGAGTCCAGCAACCCGCGACCGCACCAGAACGCAGATGGAGAACTGCCACCGCTAGGCTGAGCCACCGCTTGACAACCGGCGGCCACAACCTGCGGGCACGACCAAAGAACACCCCGGACGGTTTGTTCTCAACCACACAAAAGATGCCGATGTGCCGATGAATACTGAACTGAGAACCCTGATCGTCGAGGACGATGTCACCAGCCGGATGATCCTCAAGTCCTTTCTTGAGGAATTCGGCCCGGTCAGCACCGCCGCCCACGGCGAGCGGGCCATTGCGACCTTCGAGCAAGCCATCGCGGCAGGCACGCCCTTCAACCTGGTCTGCCTGGACATCGTGATGCCGCGGATGTCCGGCCAGGAGGTGCTTGAGCGCCTGCGAGCCGCGGAGGAAGCGGCCGGCATCCTGCCGCGACTCGGCTGCAAGATCCTGATGATTTCCGCACTGGACGACGTGCGGACCGTGATGCATTCCTATCATGCCCTTTGTGACGGCTACCTGGCCAAGCCCACAACACACATGGCATTGATCGACGAGCTGAAAAAGCTAAACTTGATCTCCTGACTCCGGTCGCGCCCCTGCCCTGGCGCGGGCGTCCGGAGGCTGCCTGCGCGGGTGTAGTTCAATGGTAGAACATCAGCTTCCCAAGCTGAGAACGTGGGTTCGATTCCCATCACCCGCTCCAATTCTCATCTCAGGGTCAAGATCTTGTCCGACTGCATCATCGTCGGCGCCGGCGCCATCGGCCTGCTCAGCGCGCTGGCCCTGAAGCAACGCGGCGGCACCGTGACCGTCATCGACCGCCGGGATGCCGGCCGGGAGGCCTCCTGGGCCGGAGGCGGCATCCTCTGCCCCCTGTACCCCTGGCGCTACCACGACACGATCAACCGCCTGGCTTTCTGGTCCGCCGACCGCTACCCGGCGCTGGCCGAACGGCTGCACCGGGAAACCGGCATCGACCCGCAGTGGCGGGGCAGCGGCCTGCTGATCCTCGACCCGCCACCGGCCGGGGATGTACGCGCATGGTCGCGCCGGTTCGACCAGCCCGTCGAGCAGCCGCCGGCGGCCGAGGTGTTTTCGGGTCTGCCGTCAACCCGGGCCGCCTGGCTGCCCCGGGTCGGGCAGGTCCGCAATCCGCTGCTGATGGAGTCATTGCAGCACGCGGCCACGCTTGCCGGCATCCGCGTCATCGAAAACGCGACAGTAGCAGGGATCGCTCAGGAAGGTGGGCGGGTGCAGGGACTGCGGATGGCAGATGGCCGGATGCTGGAAGCCGACCGGGTGGTGGTCACCGCCGGCGCCTGGTCGGCGGCGCTGATTCCCGGCATGCGGGCGGACGCCATCACCCCGGTTCGCGGGCAGATGCTGCGCCTGCAGACCGAGCCCGACACGCTCCCGGCAATCCTGATGGACGAGGGAATCTACCTGATCCCGCGCCGGGACGGCGGCGTCGTGGTCGGCAGCACGGTGGAGCATGTCGGCTTCGACCGGGGAACCACGGAACAGGCCCGCGAGCAACTGCACCAAAAGGCCGTGGCAATCTGGCCGGCCCTGGCCGGGGCGCCGATCACCCATCACTGGTCCGGCCTGCGCCCCGGCAGTGACGACGGCGTGCCCAGCATCGGTCCGCACCCGGAAATCGAGCACCTGTACCTGAACACCGGGCATTACCGGAACGGTCTGGTCATGGGCCCGGCAAGCGCCGAGCTGCTGGCCAACCTCGTCTGCGGCGAGCCCCCCATCATCGACCCGGCCCCCTGCGACCCGGCACGCCGGATTGGCGGCTGAGACGCGGGCCGGGGTCCGGCTGGGTTTCGCGCCGCCGGGCGTCAGAGCGCTTCTTCGTTCTCCTCGCCGGTACGAATCCGCACGGCCCGCTCGACGGGCAGCACAAAGATCTTGCCGTCCCCGATCTTGCCGGTATGCGCGGCCTTGATGATGGCATCGAGTACCGAGTCGACCAGATCATCGGCCACGACCAATTCCAGCTTCATCTTGGGCAAAAAATCGACCACGTACTCGGCGCCCCGGTACAGCTCGGTGTGGCCCTTCTGCCGGCCGAATCCCTTGACCTCGGTCGCCGTCATGCCGCTAACCCCCAGTTCCATCAGAGCCGTGCGCACGTCGTCCAGGCGAAAGGGCTTGATAATCGCTTCGATCTTCTTCATGTCGCTAGTCCAGTCCAGGTTGTTTCAGGGCCGTTCGGGTGTGCGCAGGACCCCGGCGGTCGCATCAGGCGGGCATCCGCCCCGTTGTCCGCGGCTTTCGGGCAGCGCCGGTCCATCGACCAGCGCATGAATGCCCTGCCGCGTCATCGCGCAAGCCGGTCCGTCGCACCGCCCGGCCGGGCGCGTATCGGGCCGGGCGTGACTGCGCGAAACCATGACAGGCTTCGTGCAGAGATTTTCTAGGGTACCCCGAAAAGGCCCGCCCCGACGACTCCCAGGGCACGGCGGGATGGCCCTCGGCCGGCCGCAGCCGGGCCGGGGCGCAGCCGCCAAAGATTGCCACAGGCAACTGGTTCAGTACATATCCACCGGATCGACATCGATCGACCAGCGCAGGCGGCCGCGGCGCGGTCCGGGCAGGCCCGCCTGCAGCCGGTCCAGTGCCTCGTGCAGTGGCCCGCGCCCCGTGGCCTGCACGAACATCTGGTAGCGGTGACGCCCGGCACGGCGGGCCATGGGGGCCGGCACGGGGCCAAGCGGGGTCACGCCGGCACAGTCCGCCAGCAGGTCAGCCGCACCGCGCAGCAGGTCCTCGGCCTCTTTGGCTTCGGGGGAATCGGCCCGGATCACCGCGGCCGGCGCCTGAGGCGGCAGGGACGCCGAGGCGCGCTCGGCGAGCAGTTGCCGCGCGCAGGCCGGGTAGCCCTCGTGAATCAGGGTCAGCAGCAGGGGATGGTCCGGCTGGTGCGTCTGGATCAGAACCTCGCCGGCGCGTTCGGCCCGACCGGCCCGGCCGGCCACCTGGGTCACCAGCTGGGCGAGGCGCTCGCTGGCCCGGAAATCCCCGGAAAAAAGCCCCTGGTCGGCATCCACGATGCCCACCAGCGACATGCCGGGAAAATCGTGCCCCTTGGCCAGCATCTGCGTTCCGACCACAATCTGCACTTCCCCGCGCCGGATCCGCGCCAGGCGCTTTTCCAGGCTGCCGCGATGCGCGACCGTGTCCCGGTCGACGCGCTCGATGCCGAACTCGGGAAACAGGCCCACCAGGGTTTCCTCCAGTTGCTCGGTCCCCTGCCCCGCACTGCTCAGCGGCGCCCCGCAGGCCGGACAGGCCGGGGGCAGACGGGTAAAGGCACCGCAATGATGGCAACGCAGTTCGCCCGCCCGCCGGTGCAGGGTCAGGCCGGCGTCGCAGTGCCGGCACTCGGCCACCCAGCCGCAGGCATGGCAAAGCAGGGTCGGCGCGTAGCCCCGGCGGTTGAGAAACAGCAGCACCTGCCCCCCGGCCAGCAGGTGCTGGCGCATCCGGTCGATCAACTGGTCGGACAGGCCACCGCGAACCCGCTGACGGCGCATGTCCAGCAACTCGACCCGCGGCATCTTCGCGTTGCCGGCGCGTTGCGGCAGCCTCCAGTGCCGGAAGCGTCCGCGGTCCACGTTCCAGAGCGTTTCCAGCGACGGCGTCGCCGACCCGAGCACCACCGGCACGTCGGCATCCTTCGCCCGCCAGATCGCCATGTCCCGGCCATGGTAGCGAAAGCCCTCCTGCTGCTTGAGCGATCCGTCGTGCTCCTCGTCGACCACAATCAGCCCCAGATCCGGCAGCGGCACCAGCACTGCCGAGCGGGTTCCGATCAGCACGCGCAGCTGTCCCTGGCGCACGCTTTCCCAGGTACGCAGCCGGGCGCCGTCGGCCAGCCCCGAATGCAGGCAGCCGACCACCGGGCCGAGCCGGGCCTCGAAACGTTCCAGCAGTTGCGGCGTCAGGGCGATTTCCGGCACCAGCACCAGCACCTGCCGGTCGCTGGCCAGTACCGCGCGGATCAGGGCGAGGTACACCTCGGTCTTGCCACTGCCGGTCACGCCCTCCAGCAGGTGCACGCCGAAACCTGCCAGCGCCGCCGAAATCCCCTGGACCGCGGCCTGCTGGGCCTCGTTCAAGTCCGGCGCCGAACTGGTGGCGGAGGAATCGGCCGCCTCGGGCATCCGCCAGGCGCTGGCCACCCAGCCCCTGCCTTCCAGGACGCGCAGCGCCTGCCGGTCGGCCGAGGACAACCGCTCATGACTCAGATCGGCCTGATGCAGCCGTGCCAGCAATGCCTGCTGGCGCGGGGCACGACGCAGGTCATCAAGGGCCAGCACCCGGCCCGAATCGGTCAGGGTCCAGTGCCGGGCGCGCAGGTCCGGCAGGGCATCGCCGCGGCGCAGGGCCACCGGCAGGGCCTGGGCGAAGACTTCACCCGGCGGCGCGTGATAATAGCCGGCAGCCCACGACAGCAGTCGAAGCACCGGGGCGCAAAGCAGCGGCTGCTCATCGAGCACCGCGGCGATCGGCCTGAGCCGGTCGGCCTCGATCCCCGCGCCGTCCGGCTGCCCCGAAACGACCACGCCCACCCGCTCGCCCCGTCCGAAAGGCACGCTGACCCGCACGCCGGCCGGCAGCGGTTCCTCGTGCAGGTAGTCGAAATAACCGGCGACCGGCGCCGGCACCGCCACGCGAACCAGGTGCTGCTGCGGCATCAGTCCCCCATCAGGGCCTTGAGATGCGCGACCACCGACCGCGCCAGGGCGCCCGGTTCGTAACCGCCCTCGAGCATCGACACCACGCGCCCGGCGGCCGAACGCTCCGCCTGCTGCACCAGCGCCGAAGTCAGCCAGGCATAGTCGGCTTCCACCAGGGCCCACTGGCCCATGTCGTCCTCCAGGTGGCCGTCGAAGCCGGCGCTGATCAAGATCAGTTGCGGAGCGAATTGCGTGAGCCGCGCAAACCAGGCATCGGCCACTGCGGCCCGCCAGGTCGCACCGTCGGTCCCGGCCGGCAGGGGCACCGGCAGGCAGTTGTCGAACGGGGTGTCCGCGCCGCTGTGCGGATAGAACGGATGCTGAAAAACCGAGCAGAACAGGATGCGCTCGTCACCGCCGACAATGGCCTCGGTCCCGTCACCGTGGTGCACGTCGAAATCAATGATCGCCACCCGCTCCAGACCATGGGCCTCCAGCGCGTGCAGCGCGGCCACGGCCACGTTGTTGAGCAGGCAGAACCCCGCCGGGCGCCGCGGTCCGGCATGATGGCCCGGCGGGCGCACCGCGGCAAAGGCGCGCAGGTCCGTGCCGGTCATCACCCAGTCGACCGCCGCCACCCCCGCGCCGGCCGCATGCAGCGCCGCGCGCATCGAACCGGGCGCCAGCGCGGTATCCCCGTCCAGCGAGACGATGCCCTCTTCCGGCACATGCGCCAGCAGCACTTCCACGTAGTCACCGGGATGGGCCCGTTGCCATGCCGCCGGCGACACTTCCGGCGCCTGCCGGTGCAGAAGCCAGGGGTCCAGCCCGCTGGCGATCAGGTGGTCCTGGATCGCCTCCAGGCGACCGGCCTGTTCCGGGTGCCAGGCCCCGTTGTCGTGCAACAGGCAGTCCGGATGGGAAAAAAGTGCCAGATTCATCGTTTGATCACGACCGCTTCGTAGACTTTCGAATCCGGTTCATTATCAGGCAAGATGAACCACGACCCCAATCATCACATCCGGTTCACTATTCAGGAGGCTTCCACCCATGGGTGCCCACGTGCTCGAGCGTCTGTTCAATCCCCGCAGCGTTGCCGTCTTCGGCGCCAGCGAACGCCCCAACGCCCTGGGCACCATGGTGCTGGCGAACCTGATCGAAGCCGGATTCTCCGGAAAAATCGTGCCCATCAACCCCAAGCACGACAAGGTGCGGGACCTGCCCTGCTTCCCGAGCCTTGTCGAGCATGGGGCCGCCGTGGACCTGGCCATCGTGGCCACGCCGGCGGCCACGGTGCCGGCCATCATCCGCCAGTGTGGCGAGCAGGGCGTGCTTGGCGCCGTGGTGCTTTCGGCGGGCTTCGGCGAGGCCGGCGCCACCGGCAAGGCCCTGCAGCGGGACATGATGGATGCTGCCCAGCGCTACGGAATGCGCATCATCGGCCCCAACTGCCTGGGCATCATGCGCCCGTCGCTTGGACTCAACGCCACCTTCAGCCGCAACCAGGCGAAGGACGGGCACCTGGCGCTGGTCTCCCAGTCCGGCGCACTGTGCACGGCCGTTCTGGACTGGGCCGAGGGTCGGGACGTGGGCCTCTCGGCGATGGCCTCCTCGGGCGATGCGGCCGACGTGGACTTCGGGGAACTGCTGGACTACCTGGCGCTGGACCCCAAGACCCGGGGCATCCTGCTGTACATCGAGGGCGTCCGTGATGCCCGGCGGTTCCTGTCCGGCCTGCGGGCCGCGGCGCGGGTCAAGCCGGTGATCGTGCTCAAGTCCGCCCGGCACGCGGAGGGTTCCCGGGCCGCCGCCACCCACACCGGCGCGCTGATCGGCGGGGACGACGTGTTCAACGCCGCCCTGGAGCGGGCCGGCGTGGTGCGTGTCGACACGGTCACCCAGCTGTTCGCCGCGGCGCAGATCCTGTCGCTGGGCCTGCGCCTGAAGGGCGAGAACCTCCTGATTCTCACCAACGGCGGCGGCCCGGGCGTGATGGCAACCGACCGGGCCGCGGACCTGGGTGTGCCGCTGGCCGAGCTGGGCGCCGAGAGCCTCAAGGACCTGGATGCCTTCCTGCCCGCGCACTGGTCGCACGGCAACCCGGTCGACATTCTCGGGGACGCCGAGCCGGAGCGCTATGAAAAGGCCCTTGCGGTCTGCCTAAAGGACAGGAACGTCGATTCCGTGGTGGTCATGCTCACCCCGCAGGCCATGACCGATCCCACCGGCTGCGCCGAGGCGGTTATCCGGGTGGCCCGGGAGAGCAGCAAGCCGGTCATGGCCTGCTGGATGGGCGAAACCCTGGTCAACGAGGCGCGGGAGCGTTTCGACGAGGTCGGGATTCCGCAATTCCGGGCGCCGGAGTCGGCCGTCGAGGCCATCTCGGCGCTGATCGCCCACCGCCGCAACCAGGCGCTGCTGATGCAGACGCCCGCGGCCATGCCCAGGGAAGCCCCGGCGGACGTCGCCGGCGCCCGGCTGATTATCGAAGCGGCGCGGGCCGAGGGCCGCAAGATTCTCGACATGCGCGAATCCAAGGCCATCCTCGCGGCATTCCGCATCCCGACCAATGCCAGCATTCTCGCCCGCTCGCCCAACGAGGCCATGCTGGCGGCGGAAACGCTCGGCTTTCCCGTCGCCCTGAAGATTTCCGCCCCCGACCTGAGCCACAAGAGCGATTCGGGCGGCGTGCAGCTGAACATCCGCAGTGCCCAGTCCGTCCGCCAGCAGGCGGCCGAAATGCTCGACCAGATTCGGACCCAGTATCCCAACATCCGGGTCGACGGGGTGACGGTCGAACACATGAGCGACCGGCACAACGCCCGCGAACTGCTGGTCGGCATCCTGCGCGACCCGGTCTTCGGCCCGGTCATCACCTTCGGCATGGGCGGCACCGCCGTGGAAATCATGCGCGACCGGGCCCTGGCCCTGCCGCCGCTCAACGCCACCATCATCGACCGCATGATCGAGCAGACCCGCGTCTCCCGGGAACTGGGCGCCTTCCGCGGCATGCCGCCGGCCCGGCGTGAAGCCATTGTCGATGTACTGCTGCGCATCTCGGAGATGGCCTGCGAACTGCCGGAAATCGGCGGGCTCGACATCAACCCCCTGTTCGCCAGCGACGAGGGCGTGATGGCCGTCGATGCCCGCATCGAGCTGGCCCCGCCGGTCCACGGTGCCGAGCGCTATGCCCACCTGGCCATCCACCCCTACCCGGCCCATCTGGCACAAACCTGGGCAGCGCCGAACGGGCGCATCGTGCGCATCCGGCCCATTCGGCCCGAGGATGCCGAGGCCGAGCAGGCCTTCGTGCGCGGATTGTCCGAGGAAAGCCGGCTGTATCGCTTCATGCGTCCGCTCGAAGAGCTCACACCGCAGATGCTGGTGCGCTTCACCCAGATCGACTATGACCGGGAAATGGCCTTCGTGGCGATGGTCGAGGACGCCCAGACCGGGCGGGAGCGGGAGATCGGCGTGGCCCGTTACGCCATTCAGCCGGATGCGCGCAGTGCGGAGTTCGCCGTGGTGGTGGCGGATGACTGGCAGGGCCAGGGACTCGGCAGCCACCTGCTGGACGTGCTGATCGCCTCGGCCCGGCATCGCGGCATCCGGGACTTCGAGGGCGAAGTACTCACGAGCAACCACTCGATGCTCGCGCTCGCCGAGCGGATGGGCTTTACCCGCTATCCGATCGAGGACGACGACAGCGTGGTTCGGGTACACCGCCGACTCTGACCACCCCGGCGGGCCGGCTCAGGCCGGGCCTTTGCTGCCAAACGGGCCAGGGCCGGACCAGCCAATCAACCCGGCATCCGACACCCTGCGCGGCCGGGGGCCGCGTCGCCCGCCATCCCCCGGCTCAGGTGACGCAGGGCCCGCCGGCATCGGGACAGGTCACTGCGGCGACCAGACCATGCAGCCATCCCGCCCGGCGCGCTTGGCCGCGTAAAGCGCCTGGTCGGCCAGTTCCAGCAGTGCGGCGGGGTCTGGCGTCTGATCCGGGTAGTTGGCGATGCCACAGGACAGCGTCACCACGCCCACCGGCTTGCCCTCGTAGCGGTGCTCGGTCACCCGGGCCGCCTCGACCACTGCCTGAGTCCGCGCCCGCGCCTGCTCGGTGGTGGCTCCCGGCAGCAGGACGACGAACTCCTCGCCCCCCAGACGCACCAGGATATCCGTGTCCCGAAAGTGGGTGCGCAGCATCTGGGCCAGCCGCTGGAGCACGGCATCCCCGGCCGCATGACCCCAGACGTCGTTGACGTGCTTGAAGTGATCCAGGTCCATCATCACCAGCGACAGGGGCGTGCCCTGCCGCATCGCCCGCCCCGCCTCGTGGCGGAACAGCTCGTCAAACTGGCGCCGGTTGCCCAGCCCCGTGAGGGCATCCTCGTACGAATATCCTTCCAGCCGGGCCACCATGGCGTCCAGCTCCGCGGTTCGTTCGCGTACCTGGGCTTCCAGCAAGCGGTTCATGGACGCCAGCGCCTGCTGCGTACGCCGGTAGTGCCACAGCGCAACCGAGACAATCGCCAGCGAGAACGCCAGTGCCCCGACCCCAAGCGGCACCTCGAAGAACGGCAGCAGACTGTGCGCCACGCCAATGTCCACGAGCAACAGCAGGCCGAACAGCACAAAGCTGGCCACGACCAGTCGCTGCTCCTGCCCCAGGTGGCGGACATGGGCCAGCGCCAGCCCCATCATTACCGGCAGGGTCACCGCCAGCAGCGCGTCAAAGGGCGGAAAGGTCGAGGCCAGGTGCACCCAACCCAACCCGGACGCCGCCAGCGCCCAGGCCAGGTAGACCAGGTGCAGCCCGGTCAGCCCCAGAACCCAGCAACGCGCCGCGCCGGTCAGCCAGTGCGAAAGCAGCCAGCCCATGGCCACCGGCAGGGTAAAGTAGCTCCCGGCGCGCAGGTACTCCCAGCCCAGCGGTGCATGCCAGAGCAGTTGCCGAGCCTGGGTCTCGGCCAGAATCATCACCCCCGAAGCCGCGGAAAACAGCGCAATGGGCGCAAAGCCCTGCCGATGCCCGCCCACCAGCGTGAAGATCCCCGCCAGCAGGGCCAGCAGCAACGCGAGGTCGCTCACGGCCAGATCATCCGCCGAGCGCAGCATCACCCGCTTGAGCAGGTCCACCCGGTCCATCAGCTTAACCTCGCCCCACAGGCCGATATCCGTGTAGTCGGAGTACACCCGAACGTACAGGGTGCGCCCCGCGTAATCCCGCGGCAGCTCGATCATGTGCCAGGGCCAGCCGGCAAACGTGCCGCGGCCGGTCTCGTCAAAGTGGCCGAACTGGTACAGCAATTCGTCGTCGAGATAGAACTGCGCGATCAGGTCGATGCTGTACACGTACAGCACCGGGTCCCGCCAGCGGCCCTCCGGCAGCGTGACGCGGAACCAGACATGCTCCTGGGCGGCACGCCCGGGCGGGTTGGAAGGAAAGGCGATTGGTTGCCAGTGCTCATCGTCCGCCTGGCTGCCCGCGACAACCCAGGCCGGCTGGCCGGTCTCGGTCCGGGGCGAATCGCCCCAGCGCCATTCCCAGCCGACCACGTCCTGCGCGGGCGCGGCAAACGCCGGGCCGGACAGCAACATGCCGAGCAGCGCCAGCAGGCGCAGTGCAAATACCATGCACGATGGACGAACCGAAGCGATGACCAAGCGGGAATCCTCGGACGGCAGGACCCTTCATCATAAGCCATTCGGGCCGGTGTCGGCTTATTCAAGCCGCCACAGGCCACCTGCACACCGCGCCTGGCCCAACACCTTCAGCGCATTGAGCACCTGCTCGACTGCCTTGACGGGCCGGCGCTTGAAACCGGCGGCAATCTGCGCGCAGTCCTGCGGCCCGCTGGCGAGCGCATCGCGCACGGCCGCGACCTGGCCGGCCATGTCCCGGGGCCAGTTGGCCTTGGCGGCGGGCGTGACCGTCGCCGCCTGCGCCGGATCGACCTGCAGGTCCGCGGCCGTCTGGATGCCGCCTTGCGCGGCTTCGGGGGCCTGGTAGTCCGGCCGCAGCCAGCGCACCTCGCCGCGGGCTTCCTCGGCGGCGCGCCGGGCATTAAGCGCAACCAGCCGGGTGAGTAGCTCTTCCTCGGCTTGCGATTGCTCGGCGGGCTTGTCCGGCAGCGGGGTGGTCGCGCCGGGGCGGCCGACGAGCTGGTCGGCCAGGTCGTTCCAGCCGTAGGCGGCAAACACGGCGCGGTCGAGCTCGTCGTGGAGTTCCCGCAGCACCGAGACCAGCCCCTGCTCGTGGATGGCCTGTTCCTTCTTGGTCAGCGACGAGCCTGCGCGCAGCTTTTCCAGCACGTTGTACATCCCGGTCAGGGTGAGGTCGGAATGCGCCGCCTGCTGGCGCTTGCGGTGGGCGTCGATGCGTTCGGCCAGCTCTCCGACTTGAAGTGAGATCGAGTTCGATGGGGCCGGCATTGGGAATTTGCCAAAACAGTCCAGATGGTTGTAAGTGGCGTCATTTCCAGCCCCGAGCCAGCCCCCAGCGCGAAGAGCAAAAGTGGTGTGCGCGCGCGATGACAAAGTTCCGAGAACCCAGCTTTCGTCTGACGCGATCACCACGATCTTACTTTCCGCAACAAGGTTTGACGGTGTGAACTGAAAAACCCGGTGCCGAGCAGTTCTGGTTGTGACAATAAACCGATCAAGCCCTGATGCTGCTTTGCGGAGATCGGCTCCTGACCGCCTGAAGAGCCACCAATTCTTCGAGGTTCGGCTTTCTCGATTGACTTGGCGTTCCGGGCGCACTCTTTCAATCAAGTATTGAAAGAGCTCCGGGTGAGAGATCATTGCCTCTGATTCTGAGAAGCCTTGAAAATCAATGACATATCGATGCAGTTTTCCAGATGTGAGGTCGCGGCCGTTCATGTATGGCTTAAGCACCTCGTGCGCGGCTGGGTGCGTTGCTATAAATTGCTCGGCGTCTTCGGCCGGCATCAAAAATCCTTGGCTACCTAACTCGAACCCCTTGATAGCAATTCCATCTTGGGACTTCAGGGGCTGAGCGCCGGCTACGTCTGCCCCAATAGCCAAATCGGGGAAAATCTTTCCGTCCCGGTTGTTTAGCCTCACGGACCGACTGTCATCGCCCATGCTGGTCTCATCAATAACTTCCCTAAGCGAACCGGGTACCTCGCCGCCGACACCAACCGTCATGGCAATCCGGACGGCTGCACCATCATTACTGTCCACCCAGGGGTGATCGGGGATGGCGAAGGCCAATGACAACGGATTCCTGCTGTCATCGAGGTGTGGCTGAACGACTCGGCGGTTAAAGGTCTGGCGCAGGCTGTTGGTGGTAATCAGGCCGAAGCGCTTGGCCTCGCCGTGGCGCACCTTTTCGGCGGCAATGTGCCACCAGTGCATGACGAAGTCCGCGGATTCCGGCACGGCGCCCTTGTAGACCTTGCGCACGGCATCGACATAGCCGTCGCCCAGCGCGCGGCGCATGGTCGAGGCACCGATAAACGGCGGATTGCCGACGATATAGTCGGCCTGGGGCCACTCGGCCTTGCGCGGGTTGATATAGCGGTCGACGGTAATCCGGCCGCTCTCGTCGGGGATCAGTTCGCCGGTGGTGGGGCTTTGCCGGTAGCTGATGCCGTCCCAGATGGTGACCGGCGCGCCGTGTTCGTCCGTCATCGGCTCGCGGGCATCGTAGTCGATCAGCGCGTCACGACATTCGATATTGTGAAAATCGCGCAGGATCGGTTCGGGCAGCTCGAGCTTGCCGTGGATGCGAAAGTGCCACTGCAGGTAGCCGATCCACAGCACGATCTCGGCGATGGCGGCGGCACGCGGGTTGATCTCCAGCCCGAGGAACTGGTGCGGGTCGACGGTCAGGCCCTCGGTGTCCAGGCTGGCCTGGCCGC
>JBKHDT010000025.1:0-32197 GCA_046541195.1 Halothiobacillaceae bacterium
CCAAGGGTACTGCATCTGCATATTTCGCTGCCCACCCAGCTACATGGCCACGACGAGGCCTATCCACTCAAGGAAATCCACCTGCTGGCGGAAAAGCTGGAAACCCAGATCAGCGATCGGACCAAGGAACTGCAGGATGCCTACGAGGAGTTGGAGCACTTCGTCACGCAGGACGAGGTGACCGGCATCCTGACCCGGCGCAAGCTCAACGACTTGCTGCTCCAGGAGTTCAGGCGCATCCGCCACTACCCCATGCCCCTGGCACTGCTGGCGATCGACCTGGTCGACTTCAAGGCCATCAACGACCGGTTCGGGCACCTGACCGGCGACATGGCCCTGAGACGTTTCGCGGAGGCACTGGGCAAAATGATTCGGGAGACCGACCACCTCGGGCGCTGGGGCGGGGACGAATTCGTGATCATCTGCCCGCAAAGCGACCAGGCCGAAGCCGAGGTGATCGCCGGCCGGATCCGGAACATGGACCTGTCATTTCAGGCATGCGGCCAGGACGCCTGGCTGCGTGTCCGGGCGAGCGTCGGCGTATCGATCTACCGCGACGGGGACACGATCGACAGCCTGTTCCAACGTGCCGACGAGCAGATGTACCGCGACAAGGACCGCCGCAAGGGCCGTCGGGGGCGCCTGCCAAAATCCTGACACCAGGTGCCGCGTTTCGACCATCACGGACAGTCCGCAAGACGCCCCGATCTCATTGCCGAGCGCGCAATGCACCGGGTGTTGCCGACCTGAACGAGCCCACTGCCCGTCAAGTCCGTTTTCCGGGACAGCTCTGATCCCGTTGTCCGGTCCTGGAGCGGTCAAGACGCTCGGCACGCGCGGCCGCCATGGTCCGGATCAACCCACCGGTCCCGCCCTGCAGACGCCACTGGATCTCGGCCAGCAGCGACAGCGCAATGGCCCCGGAGTCCTGCCCGCCGATATCCAGCCCCGCCGGAGCGGAAATGCGTTCAAGAAGCGCCTTGTGACTGTTCAGGCCACCTGCTGCCCGAAGAACCCAGTCGGCCCTGCGGGCCGAAGCAACCAGATAGACGTGTTCGGCGCCGCGCTCAAGCAATGTCTGCAGGGATTCATTGTCGCGGTCATGACCACGCAGGATTACCGCATGTGTCCCCGATTCAAGCGCCCAGGGCGCATCGGGCCAGTTGCGGGCGACCGTCTCGACCCCGACCGGCCAGTCGTGATCGGCGACATCGGCCTCCGCCACGGTCACAGCCAATCCGTCCAGCAACGCAGCCATGGAAACCAGCCGCCGGGCGATATCCCCGGAACCCAAAACAAGCAGGGGCATCATGGTTCTCCCATCGGTTCGATGCCGTCCGAGCCGGCATGCATGAAAACGCCCCGAAACCGCCCTGTCGGGCCCTGAGCGGCCTCTTCGGAGCGTCCATACTGCGGACACATGCGCCCGATGCCATTCGCCGCCGTCCGTTCGGGACGGTGCCGCAGCTTAGCACCCATTGTCGCAGACGTCCCGAACACGCGCCCCCAGAAGGCCGGCCTCTTGAGCTTCAGGGGCATCCTGGACGCCCCGCCACGCGGGCGCGCCGTCACAACCGCCCTGGTGGAACCCTCTCCACCGGCCGGCCAGTGGTCGAGTCGGACACAAGAAAGCCGGCACCCATCAGGTGCCGGCCCGGTCCTTGCGTGCGGCAGCCGGATCAACCAATGAAGTTGAACAGCGACAGGCTCTGCGTCTTGGAAATCGTCTGCTGGGTCGCCTGCATGGTGGTCATGCTCAGGTTCAGCCGGGTAATGGCATCGGCGTAATCGGTATCCCGCAGGTCGCTCAGGGCCTTGTCATTGGCCAGTTTCTGCAGGTCGTTGTCCTCGAAGGCCCGATCAAGAGTCGACAGGCTGTTGCCGATCTGCCCGCGGGCGGTGACCACTCTGTCGAAGGCCTGGTCAACATTCTGCTGGGCCGTATTGAGTGTCGCGGTATCGACCGGGTCCGCGCCAAGCGAATCGATCATGTCCTGAACTGCCGTGATCACGGACTCGTCAGCGTTCGCGCCGTAATTGAAGACCTCGTCCGCCGAGCGGTAGACGTCCACCTTGCGCCCCTCGGCCACCTCGACGGACATGGTGCCCGCCGCGGCAAGCTGGAACTCGCCGTCCGGATCGTACGGCGCCTGGTTGCCGGCCGTGCCCGCAAACACATACTCGCCCCGCTCGTCGCGAGTGTTGGCCTGCCCAAGGATCATGTCCTTGAGCTGCGTGAGCTCATCAATGAGCGCCTGGCGGGACGGCGTGTTGGCACTGTCCCCCTGCTTGAGCGAGTTGTTCGCCTCGATACCGATTTCCTTGACGCGCTGAAGCGCATCGGTCGCGTTGGCCAGCACGCCTTCCTGCAATTCCAGCTTGCCGCGCGCGAAATCGATGTTTCGCTCGTACTGGGCCAGCCGCTTGTTGCTGATCTCCAGGTTGCTGGCCGTGGAGTAGCCGACGGGGTCGCTTGCCGGGTCCATGTTCTTGCGCCCGGAGGAAATCTCCTTCTGGGCGTCCGAAATGGCGGTTTGCTGCCGCTGCAGGGCGTTGAGGCCCTGGGTGAACATCATGTTGGTTGAAACACGCATGGCGATTACCCCATTGCACCGAGCAGAGACTGGAATACTGTATCGGAGACTGCGATGGTCCGTGCCAGTGCCTGATATGACTGCTGAAACTTCAGGAGATTCGCGGCTTCCTCATCGAGATTCACGCCGGAAACCGACTCACGCCGATTGGTAAAGTACTCCAGGTTGGTTTCCGCCGCGTCGGCACGCATCCGGACCTGGCTGGCATAGGTGCCCACCTTGCTTACGGCGCCGTTGACGATATCGGCGAGGCTCTGGGTCCCCTCCCCCCCTGCATCGGTCTTGGCCACGCGTTGGCGACCCTGCTCGATGAGCGCGTTGATATTGTCGTTGTCGCGCGGTGCGTCGGCCGCACCAGCTGCCGCCACACTTTCCGGATCGCGCGCCGCGTCGGTCATTTTCAACCTGCCGGCCATGCCCTCACCCGGACGCAGGTCAAAGGTGTCCCCCGCCTCAGGCGTGCCGGTGATATCCAACGCCACGCCGGGAATCGTGGCAGGATCGACCGCGGTATTCGGCGCGGAGGAGGCAAACGCCTCCCAGTCCGTCCCGTCATAGCGCAGCTGGTAGGTATCCCCCGCAAGCGCATAGGCATCATCCACCTCGAAGGCAATCTGGGCATCGCCCTCATTGCTTGCCCGGGCGATAGCCTTGCCTTCGAATGGCTCACCGGCCAGCCCCGTTTGTGCCGGCGTGGCCGCATCCATCGCGATCAGCGGCTCGCCGGCATCGGCGGAGTCGTACTGGAACCCATCGGCCTGGGACTGGTTGATCATGGTAGTCAACACCATGCCCGCCCGACCCAGCTCGTTGCGCAGATCACCGATCACCCGGTCCTGCGACTCGATGATTCCCCCGAGGGAGCCACCGGAAATCCGGTCGGTCACGTCATTGCCACCCAAGCGAACCGTCAGGCGATTGGAATTGCCACTCTCGGCGCTGAATTCCTGAGCGATGTCGTTGACAACCAGCGCCTGACCAGAACTCAGGTACAGATTGATGTTGCCATCCCGGGAGTCCAGCGTCTTGATATCCACGCGCTCGGCGATATTGCGCACCAGCGTGTCGCGTCGGTCCATCAGGTCGTTTGGCAACGCGTTGCGATTGGTCTGGTAGGCCTCGGAGATAGTCTGATTCAGGTCCGCCACCTCCCGCGCCCAGCCATTCACTTCGCGCGCCATCTGGCTCCCCTGTTCTTCAAGCTGGAACTGAAGGTCGTTGAGCTGCTGATCGACCCGATTGAACTGGTTGACGGTCGTCTCGACGGCACCAAGATAACCGGATCGAGCGCTCATGTCCCCAGGGTTACTGGCCACGTCCTGTGCGGCGGAGAACACGCCCTGCATGGTCTGGGCGATGCCCGAATCCAGATCGCCCACGACCTGGTTCACCTGCTCGGTCAGCGTCTGCTGAGCTTGGTACCGAGCACTTTCCGAGGTCGCAGAGCGCAACTGACGCTCAACCAGTCCGTCGAATTCCCGGCGCACCGTCTCCACATAGCTGCCCGAACCGATATAACCGGCGCCGTCGAAATCCGGCTTGCTGGAACTGATCACCGCCTTCTGCCGGGAGTAGCCTTCCGTGTTGGCGTTGGAAATGTTGTGAGAGGTGGTGTCCAGTGCGCGCTGGATAGCGCGCAAGCCGGAAACCGAATTGTTTAGCATGCCGGCCATGAGTCGACTCCCTCGGGAAACGGTATTGCATTCGGGGGACAGAGTTTGCAGGTTGTGTCCGACCAAATCTGAATTGCGCCCGGATTTTTCTGGTTCAGTTATCGGCCCCGTCAGTTCAAACTTTAACGCAAGTTACCGTCAGTCGTGGAAAAGTCCCGCGCGGATCTTTGAGTCCGACAGGGCGGTCAAGCCGGAATCCGGCCTGACTTCATGACTGACAGAATCTTGTCGGCATAGTCCGGGTCGGTGGCATAGCCGGCCGCCTGCAGTTCACGAACGTACCCGGCGCTGTCGCCCCGTTCAGCCGCCTGCAAGGCTTTGGCGTAGCGCGGATTCTGCTCCACGAAGGCCACGTAATCGTCGAAAGCCGCACCAATCGAATCGTACTGGCGGAAATTGGCCTGCTGGCGGACCATGACGCCCTCTTCAAATTCCAGGGTGCTGACCCGCGTCTTCGGCCCCTGCCAGCTCGGATCGGCCTTGATGCCAAACAGGTTCAGGTTCGGCTCACCCGCGCCATCCTTCGGAATATGCCGGCCCCAGCCGGTTTCGAGGGCAGACTGGGCCACCAGGACCTTCGGGTCGATACCCAGACGCTCGGCGGCGCGGCGCGCATGCGGCATCAGGGTTTGCGCAAACTGCTCGGGCGTTTCCCAGTCAACCTGGCTGCTCCGATCCACCTGTCGGGATTCCGGCGGCGCCGCGCTTTTTGGCCGTTCCGGCGCCATGAATTCCGTAACCGTGCGCAAGTCATCCAGCGAAAACTCCGGCGGGCGCCGGGAAAGCGGCATGCCCGCCGCGGGCGTGGCGGGTGCCGAAGGCAAGGATTCGTCCCCGCCCTGCCCGGCCTCGGCAGCGGCCTCTTCAGCCCGTGCCGGGGCCGCAGCAGACTCATCGATCGGTCGGAACGGGCGCAGATCCATCCGCCGTTCGGGCAGGTCGTAGAATCGGGGTTCCCGGGCCTGCCCGTCATCATCCCCATCGCCGCCTGCCACGAACTGCTCCAGCTGGCGCTCGATCATCTCGGCCAACCCGATGCCGGGTCCGGAGGAGAGCTTCTGCGCGACTTCCTTGTCGTACATCTCCCGAAATGTCTCGGTCTGACTATTGTCAAACAAGGGGTCGCCCGGGCTGGCCTGGCGCATCGAGGACAGCATCATCTGGATGAACTGCGATTCAAACTGACGCGCAACGGTTTTCAGTGTGCCCCGGGGATCCTGCTGGGCTTGCGCCTTGAGCGTGGTCAGGCCCTGCAGATCCGTGTAATTGCCCAGGTTCGTGTTCATCTCGCGATCCTCCCATCCTGATCCGTCATGCCGATCAGATCACCAGCAGCTCGGCCCGGAGCGCCCCGGCGGTCTTGAGTGCCTCGAGAATGGCCACCAGATCACTGGGCGCGGCACCAACGCCGTTGACGGCCTCGACAATGTCGTTGAGCGTCACGCCCGGCTCGAACAGGAACATCGGGTTCTGCTCCTCCTCGACCTCGACCTCGCTGTCGGGCACCACGGCAGTCTCGCCCTGACCGAAAGGCTCGGGCTGGTCCACCTGGAAGTCCTCGCGCACGGTGACCGTCAGGTTGCCATGCGAGACGGCTGCGGCCTGGATCCGCACGTTGGAGCCGATGACCACCGTGCCGGTGCGCGAGTTGACCACCACCCTGGCCGGCGCCTCGCCGGGCTGGACTTCGACGTTCTCGAGAATGGACAGATAGGAAACCCGCGCATCGGGGGTGGCCGGCGCGGCAACCCGAACGGTCACGGCGTCCATGGCCTCGGCCACGCCTCCACCCAGAGTATCGTTGATGGCCTCGGCCATGCGGCGGGCGGTCGTGAAGTCGGGCGAATGCAGGTTGATCAGCACCGCGCGCTCATCGCCCATCATGGAAGCAACCTCACGCTCGACCGACGCCCCCTGCGGAATCCGCCCGGCCGTCGGAGAATTGACGGTCACGCGGGAGCCGTCCAGACCCTCCGCGTCAAGCCCGCCGACGATCATGCTGCCCTGGGCCACGGCATAGATGTTTCCGTCCACCCCCTTGAGCGGCGTCATCAGCAGCTCGCCCCCACGCAGGCTGGCGGCGTTGCCCAGCGAGGACACCGTCACGTCAATGCGCTGACCCGGCTTGGCAAAGGCCGGCAGGTCGGCGGTGACCATCACGGCCGCGACGTTGCGGGTCTGCACGTTGCCGGCGCCCTGGGTGGAAATGCCCTGGCGCTCAAGCATGTTCTGGATGCTCTGCAGGGTAAAGGGCACCTGGGTGGTCTGGTCACCGGTCCCGTTCAGGCCCACGACCAGGCCGTAACCGATCAGCTGGTTGCTGCGCACCCCGGAAAACGAGGCGAGATCCTTGATCCGCTCGGCCTGTGCCACCTGGGCGCAGGCGAAGCCCACAAACAATACCGCCAGAATCCTGATCCACTTGTACATGGCCCTTCTCCCGAAAGCACTCAAAATGGGAATATGGGACTATTGAAGAATCGTGCCAACCAGCCCATGTTGTTGGCATCGTTGATGATTCCCTGCCCGCCGTAGGAAATGCGCGCATCGGCGATCCGCGTGGAGTCAATCGTGTTGTCAGACCCGATATCCTGCGGCCGGACGATGCCGGAGACGCGCACGAACTCGGTGCCCTGGTTGATTCCCAGGAACTTCTCTCCACGGACGATCAGGTTGCCGTTGGGCAGCACCCGCGCCACGGTGACGGTAATCTGCCCGTCCAGGCTGTTCTCTTGCGAGGCGTTGCCGCTGCCGTCAAAGCTGCGCTCACCCCCCAGACTGGCGTTGAAGCGATTGCGCAGCGGCTCCCAGTAGGGCGTGTTCAAGCCGAACACGTCCGGCGCGGTAATGTCGGTCTCCTGCGTCTTGCCGGTCGAGGTGCTGGCGCTCTTGCTCGCCTGCATTCGCTCGGTCAGCATCACCGTCAGGATGTCGCCAACCCGGTAGGGCCGGGCATCCGCGACCATGTTGTCCATCATGCCGGCCTGGAAAATCGCGCCATTGCTGCGACCTGCGGCCGTGCTGGCCGGATCTTCCGGCAAAACCGCCGCGTAATGCGGGTCGCTGACCATCGGCGGCTGGCTGGCACAGCCAGCCAAACCGGCTGCCAGCATGGCAGCGACAAGAATCCGTCTTTTCATGGCTTTACCCTCCCGGCCCCGATCAGACATTGTTGTTCAGGAACTGCAACATGCCATCGGTAGAGGAGATCGCCTTGGAATTCATCTCGTAGGCGCGCTGGGTCTCGATCATGCCGACCAACTCCTCGACCACATTGACATTCGAGCTTTCCAGCGCCCCCTGCTGGAGACCCCCGATGCCGTTCACCCCCGGGTTGCCCACCTGCGGCGCGCCGCTGGCGCCGGACTCCAGGAACAGGTTGCCCCCCATCGGCTGCAGGCCACCGGGATTGACGAAATCCGCCAGGGTGATGTTGCCCACCTGGGCCGGCTCGGCCTGCCCTGCCAGCTTGACCGATACGGTGCCATCGCCGCCGACCGTGATCGACTGGGCCCCCTCGGGAATGATGATCGCCGGCTCCAGCGGCAGGCCGTCACTGTTGACCACCTGCCCCTGGGCGTTGAGGCTGAAGCTGCCATCGCGGGTGTAGGCCACCTCGCCATCGGGCTTGAGAATCTGGAAGAACCCCCGGCCGGCGATGGCCATGTCCAGCGCATTGTCGGTCTGCAGAATATTGCCCTGGCTATGCTGCTTTTCGGTGGCGACCACACGCACCCCGGTGCCGATGTTCAGTCCGGTGGGTACCTGATCGTCCTGGTTGGCGGCCGCGCCCACCTGCCGGTAGTTCTGGTAGATCAGGTCCTGGAAGGCGGCCCGGTCGCGCTTGAATCCGGTGGTATTGACGTTGGCCAGGTTGTTTGAAGTAACCGACATGCGCGTTTGCTGCGCGTCGAGGCCGGTCTTGGCAATCCAGAGTGCGGGTGCGGTCATGGCGATATCTCCTGGGTATTTTTCGGTTTACCGCGGGGCATGTCAGCCCTGCAGGCGTAGCAGACGGGTGGAGGTGGCGTCGTTCTCCTGCGCGGTCTTGATCATCTTGCTCTGCATCTCGAACATGCGGCCGTACTGGATCATCTTGACCATCGCGTCGACCGTGTTGACGTTGCTGCCCTCAAGCACGCCGGGAGAAACCGTGATCGCGGCATCCGGCTCGGGTATTTCTTCAGGAGGCAGACCGAACAGGCCGTCCTCCCGCTTGAACAACTGCTGGGGGTCGGGGTTGACCAGCCGAATCCGGTCAATCACCGCCGGTTCATTGGGCGCGCCGCCCTGCGGAATAATGGAGATGGAACCATCCGGGGCGATATCCACCTTGTCAGCCGGCGGAATGGCAATCGGTCCGGCGTCCCCCATAATCGGGTGACCGGCCCCGTTGGTCAGCTGACCATTGGCGCCAATGCGCAGATCGCCCGCCCGGGTGTAGGCTTCCTGGCCATCGGGTGCCTGGACCGCGAACCAGCCCTCGCCATTGATGGCCAGGTCCAGATCCCGGCCGGTGGTCATCATCGGACCACCCCGAAAATCATGCCCGACCCGCTCATCCTGGGAATAAACCCGCGAGGCATGGGTCGGCCCGTAAACCGGCATGGCCTTGAACGCGTCCAGATCTGCCCGGAAACCGGTCGTGCTGGCATTCGCCAGATTGTTGGCGTTGGTTGCCTGGGCCTGGAGCGTGTTGGTGGCACCGTTCATCGCGATGTAGAGCATGCGATCCATGGTGAAGCCTCCTCAAGTACAAATGTTCTTGCCCAAAACCAAAGCACCAGGCGTGCCAACAAGGAATATCGATCTTAAAAACAAAGAGATAAAAGCAAAAAAGGGAGAGCCGAAACTCCCCCTTTGTCCGAATCACCCGGCAGGCGGTGCACCGAAGGCACCCCAACCGCCGGGTTCTTGACGATTGATTACCGGATATTGGTAATCGTGTCGCTCAACTGCTTGTTGGTTTCAATCGCCCGGGCATTTGCCTGGAAGTTGCGTTGGGCAACAATCAGATTGACCAGTTCTTCGGTGATATCCACGTTTGATGCCTCAAGCGCGCCGGACTGGATCAATCCAAAAGTATCAGTTCCCGCGACACCGGATCTCGGTGATCCGGAGTCGTTGGTTTCCACCCAAGCATTGTTACCAATCTGACGCAAGGCTTGCGGGTTACGAAAATCAGCCAGGGCAACCTGCGCGAGGTTCTTGAAGTTGCCGTTCGAGTAGGATGCGCGAACCAGCCCGTCATCACCAATATCAAGACCGGTCAACTCGCCCGGCGCAAGTCCGTTCTGGGTCTGCTCAACGATATTGAAAGGGCGCGCAAACTGGGTGATGTTGTACTCTCCGTCCTCGGTACCCAGATTGACATCGATATCCAGATCAGCTGCACCGGTGCCTAGGCCACCACCATCAAACTCCAATTCGCCCTCAAAAAAATCGTCGCCATCCAATCGACCATCATCACCAAACTCCAACGTGGTGGGGAAGTTGCCGCCATTAGGCACCACATAGTCACTAGTTTCGGAGCCTTCAACACCCTGTGGTAGCAGGCGCGCCTCAGCCGTCCACTCGTTTTCGTCTGTTTTTATAAAGTAAAAATTCAGAATATGGCCATTGCCCAGCGTGTCAAAAACCTTGATAGACGTTGAATTTGTATAGGTTGCCGGGTCAGCGGGGTCAAAGTCAGCGGCCGTCAATGTGGGGATTTCAGGATCAGAGGACAGGTTCAGGCCCATGTCGACCTCGGAAGTCGCCTCTGGATCACCGGCATCCAGCGGCAGCCGGATCGCGCCAGCAACATCCAGAGTACTGCCGACAATATTTCCCCGTTCATCCGCAGGGTAGCCCTGCAGGTACTGCCCCTGGGCATTGACCAGGTAGCCCTCCTTGTTGACACCCAGCGCCCCGGAGCGGCTGTACAGGTTTTCGGAGGAGTTCACTCCAGGAGAGAAAACGAAAAACCCTTCGCCGCTCAGCGCCAGATCCAGTCCGCTGTCTGTAAACTCCAGGTTTCCTTGAGAAAACTGCTGGCGGACAATCTGCGATTGCGCGCCTTGTCCGGTGGCCGTCTTGGAATTTCCAAAGGCGCTCACGGCATACACGTCACCGAACTCGGCCCTCGATTTCTTGAAGCCCGCGGACTTCGCGTTAGAAATATTGTTGCCGGTGACGTTCAGGTCCCTTTGTGCGGCATTCAGGCCGCTGACTGATGTATTGAATGACATGCTCTCATCCTCCCTCAGGCGAGAATCTGGATAATATCGGACATCTTGGCGCTTCCCATTCCGTCCAGTTGGATTTGCGGGCCGCTCTTTTCGATCGACACGCTACTGATCATGGCGCCCACGTAAGTGGTCGCCGATTCCGACTCCCCGGCCACCTTGGCCGAGGCACTGATCTTGTAGGCCCCAGCCGGGGCGACGTCACCGTTTTCCGTCAGGCCATCCCACTCGAAGTCCTCGCGCTCCTTGCCGCTTGCCGGGATATTCAGGCTACGCACCAGCTCACCATTCGGCCCGGTGATGGAAACCTGCACGGACTCGGCCCCCGCCGGCACATCCACGGCACCAATCATGCCGGATGACTGCAGGTTGCCCTCCTCGTCCTCGCGGGTGAAGACCTTGGCGGTATCGCCCTTGACGATGGCGGCTCGACCGACCAGCGTGGCCGCCTGCATGACCTGGTTTGCCTGCATCATGTTCTCGAAGCCTTCCACGGTCTCCTTGAGCTCGTTGAGTCCCTGAAGCTGCGAAAACTGTGCCATTTGAGCCACCATCTGGGTGTGGTCAGTCGGCTCAAACGGATCCTGACTTTCCAGCTGCGTGGTCAGCAGCTTGAGAAAGTCTTCCTGACCCATCTCGTTGAGGTTCTTCTCCTCGTCCTTGGGCGGTTCGAGACCCAGATCCTTGAATGGATTGCCTTCGGCGGCCCTGGAAATGGATGTCATGGTCTGCCTCCTTCAGCAAGCGCCGGCATTACTGCCCCTGCCCCAATTGTAGTGTACGAACGGCCAGATCTCTGGCGGTGCTCATCATCTCCACATTGGTCTGGTAGGACCGCGAGGCCGACAGCATGTTCACCATCTCCTCAACCGGATTGACGTTTGGCGCAAACACGTAACCTTCCTCGTTGGCCAGCGGGTTGCCCGGCTCGTAACGGGCCACGGCCGGCTTCTGACTTTCGGTAATGCCGGACATGCGCACGCCAACCCCGCCGGCCTCGGTCAGCGCCGCCTGGAAAATGGGCTGACGCGCCTTGTAGGCCTCTTCCGGCGTGCTGCCCACGCTCTCGACATTGGCCATATTGCTGGCGGTGGTATTCAGGCGAACGCTCTGCGCCGTCATGGCCGATGCCGAAACATCGAAGACATTGAAGATGGACATGGTTGCTCACTCCCGTCGCGTCAGGCGCGACTCAAATCTTGACTGCTTACTTGCCGCCGGACAGCGCCTTTTTGACACCACTGATTCGGCTGTTCAGGAAAGACAGCGTGGACTGATACTCCACCGAGTTTTCCATGAACTTGACCCGCTCGGCCTCGGTATTGACGGTATTGCCATCCAGCGAGGGCTGCTCCGGGACCCGGTACAGCTTTTTGGGTGTCATCGCGGCGCCGTCGATAGTCAGATGACCGGTATTGGTCCGCTTGGGTTGCAATCCCTGTGCCACGTTTGCCGCCTGCTGCAAGGACTGCTTGAAATCCAGGTCCTGCGCCTTGTACCCGGGCGTGTCGGCATTGGCGAGATTGGACGACAGCACGGACATGCGCTGGGATCTGAGCTTCAGCGCATCGTCGTGGATACCGAACAGCTTGTCCTTGATGATGGTCATGTCGGTGCTCCCGAATTTCACTCTGCGAGGAAACAAGCACTGAGCGTGCCAAGTTTGAAAACCTGGCGTAAATCGTTTGGCGGGAACAAACGGCAGGATCGAACCAGGGCGAGGGCCCGGGACAGCAGTCGAGGAGCGTTTCAGGCGGTTGCCCGTACCTGGACAACGGCATCGGCGTGACCGCAACCCGCTGGCAGGCCCCTGCGGGGTCCGGGCACTGGAGGCGCCGTATCTCTGACGGTTCAGCGAACTTTCTTGTGTACCAGCCCACCCTGGGGCAGGCGTTCGAGGACGTAACGATCGGTCAGCTGGTTGATCGATTCCGAGGCGCCCAGGACCAGGTACCCGCCATCGTTGAGCACGTCGCTCATGCCAGCGACGATTCGCGTCTTGGTGTCCTTGGAGAAGTAGATGAGCACGTTGCGGCAGTAGATCAGGTCGAAACGCCCAAGCGTGGCATAGTTGTCGAGCAGGTTGAGCTGGGAGAACTGCACCCGGGAACGGATTTCCGGCTTGACCCGCCAGCCGTTCGGCTCCTGAATGAAGAAGGCCTGTCGCCGGGTATCCGACAACCCCCGCCCGAGAGACAGGTCATCGTACAGCCCTTGCCGGGCCGTCTCGATCATGCGCGAGGAAATGTCCGTGGCCATGATGGTGGCGTTGATGTTCACACGGTTTTCCTTGTTGAACTCGGATATCGTCATGCTGATCGAGTACGGCTCCTGTCCGGATGAGCAGGCCGCGGACCAGATGCGTATCGAGCGCTTGCCGGCCGAGAGAAACTGGGGCAGGAAGGTGCTCTTGAGGGCCGCAAAAGGATAGGTGTCACGAAACCAGAGGGTCTCGTTGGTCGTCATGGCATCAACGACCCGGGTGACCAGCCAGCCCGGTGGCGTGACCGGAGATGTCAACATCTTGACAAGCGTCCCCATGTCGGGGATCGACTCCTCACGCAGCACTCGGGCAAGCCGGGTATCCACCAGGTAGCGCTTGTCCGCCCCCAGCAGAATTCCGCACTTGCGCTCGAGAAATTCCCGAAACCGCGCGAAGTCGGCCTCGGTCATGCCGTCTCGTCCTGCCCGGCATCGTGATGCGGCTTGTCGCGAAGCACCTGGGCGACCACCTCGGCCAGGTCATCCGGATGAAACTTCGGAATAAAGCGATCAGCACCCACGCGCTTGACCATCGACTCGTTGAACACCCCGCTCAGGGAGGAGTGCAGCAAGACGTAGATATCCTTGAGGCGCGGGTCCTTGCGGATCTGGGTCGTCAAGGTGTAACCATCCATGCTGGGCATTTCGATATCCGAAATCACCATCGCCAGATTCCGCAGCCGCTCCCCATCGGCCTCGTCGGCCCAGCTCTTGAGCAGTTCGAGCGCCTCGCTGCCGTTCTTGCACAGGATGGACTTGACGTTCATCTGGTCCAGTGTCGCCTGGATCTGGGTGCGGGCGACAAAGGAATCGTCGGCAACCAGCACCACATCCCGGTCAGTTGCCAATTTACTGACGCGGTTGGCCACGTCGGCGGAGATATTGGAACTGACCCCCACGACCTGCGAGAAGATCTGTTCCACGTCGATGATCTCAACCAGCTTGCCGTCAACCCGAGTGACCGCAGTCAGGAAATTGCTGGTATTGGTACCCGACGGCGGGGGCATGATCTCCTTCCAGCTCATGTTCACGATGCGATCCACCGACTTGACCAGAAAGCCCTGAACCGCCCGGTTGTACTCGGTGATGACCACAAAGGCACTGGCGACCTCCTCGTCGGTCATCCGCTGCAGCCCGATGGCGTGGGAGAGGTCGATGATCGTCAGGGTATGCCCCCGCACATCGGCAATGCCCCGCACCGCGGAATCGGACTTGGGCACCGCGGTCAGTTCGGGACAGCGGATCACCTCCCGGACCTTGAACACGTTGATACCGAAAAGCTGGTTGTTGCCGAGTCCGAACACCAAGAGCTCCAGCCGGTTGTGGCCGGCCAGCTTGGTACGCGAATCCACCGACGCCATGACATTGCTCATCGAGACTGACTCCAGGTTTGGTCTGTTCATCCGGGGGTGCAGGCGCTGCCCGGCTCGCCCGGGCATGCCTTTGCCCACCCTGACTCGGTCTGATCGACCCAGGCCGGGCGCAAGCGCCGCTTTGTGGAATATCGGCAGCGAGGCTGCACTCTTTATCATGCCACAGCCAGCCCGGACAAGGCACGGACAAAATTATATCGATCAAAAAGTGGCATGAAGCATGCTAAATGCTACGACGCAACAATCGGACGCGCCTTCGGGCCGACCGGCAAAGACAGGCCGCTGCATTCGCCCCGTCCATCCGGGGCAGATGGGCCGGAGGAAACCAGGAATGAAAACCGCGATCGCGCTGATGACACTGGCCGGATGGCTGGCCCCGATGCCGGCGATTGCCGACACTACCAGGCAGCCGCTGGATGAAATCCGCACGGCCGTCACCGAGCACCTCGCTGCCCGGCACCATGCCGCGCCCGGGGGACGCGTGGAAATCGAGGTTTCCCGACTGGACCCCAGGCTTCGACTGGCCAACTGCGACGCCCCCCTGACGGTCGCAGCCAACAACGCGCAACCCAACCGGGGCGGGCGCGTGACCGCCGAGGTCCGATGCGAAGGCAGCACACCGTGGCGGATCTACGTTCCGGCCCAGGTCCAGGAGGTACGCCCGCTGGTGGTGGCGGCGCGTAACCTGCCCCGCGGCACGATCCTGTCCGAGGCACACCTGACGCACTCGCCAAAAGACATCAACCGGCAGCATCGCGGCTACCTGGTTGAACTCGAGGCGGCAATCGGTCAGGTGACCCGCCGACAGATCAATGATGGCGCGGTACTGACGCCGGCAGACATCGAGACGCCCGAGGTCCTTCGGCGCGGCGACCGCGTCACCCTGGTCTCGGGTAAACCGGGGTTCACCGTCACCGCGGGCGGGGAGGTCCTGTCGGCCGCCGGCCTTGGTGATCGGGTGCGGGTCAGAAACTTGAATTCGAAGCGGGTTGTCGAAGGCGTCGTGGAAAGCGAGAATGAAGTCCATGTTGCTCGCCCCTGAGCGCCGGCTTTCGGATCGGGTCGGGTGCGACGAAAAGCACCCAGGTTGAATTAAAGATTTCCACGATCCGGCCGACATCCTGAGTCAGGAATACTCCCGGTGGTTGTGCCGGGTCACGCTGGGCATGCCCGCCAAGACAGGCATGCCGCGAGTTAGAGGGTTGATTTGATGAGCATTATCGATGGTTTGGGCGCCGGTCGCCCTCGGCCCAACGAGGTCGGCGGCGACGACCGGCTGCGGAACGACCCGGCGCGTGGCAGGCCGGCCTCCGGGACCGAGCGGGCCACCGGCACCTCGGGTGATTCGGTTCAGCTGACCGACGGGGCCTCCCGGCTCCAGCAGTTGCAGAGCCAGGCGGGTAGCGAGCCGGCATTCGACCAGGCGAAGGTCGATCGCATCAAGCAGCTGATCTCGGACGGCGAATACGCGATGGATTCGCAGAAGATCGCCGAACGTTTCGTGGAACTCGAACGCGCAGGTTCGCTGTAACCTGATCAGCGCGGACGGGCCGGTCCCCACCGGCCCGAAAGAATGATCCATACCGGCCAGCCCCGCATGCCGGCGGTTCTGGCTGCATGCCGTATCAACGCCGCAGTAGCCGCCACGGCCGGGCCATGTCCGGTTGCAAGCGTTCCGGCCGCACAGACACAGCCTGTTTCAAGCCGTCCAGGAGGATCCGAACATGGACCCGACCGCCGAATGTGAAGAACTCGCCGCTGTGCTGCGCGAGATGCACGAACAACTCAGGGTCCTGACTGACAGCCACGAGGCCCTCGCCGAACAGCTGACCCGACCCGACGGTGATCGGATAGTCGAGCTCAATGCCGCCATGCAGGCGGCAAACGAGCGACTCGCGACTCTTGATACCCAGCGCCAGGCACTGCTTGCGGGCAGCGCCGAGCCAGACATGAACGCCATGATCTCGTGCTGCGACCTGTCGGCGCAGTGGTCCGACATCGAAACCATGGTCAGGTCGCTGGCCGATCCCATGCGCCGCAACCAGCAGGTCATCGGGCGGATCAGCGAGCGGCTGGGGGAGCAGCTTGCGCTGCTGCGGGGGGAAGATGCGGCACAGGCGGCGACCTACTCAGCATCCGGCGGTGGTCAGGGCCCGGTCCCCACCTCTTCGCGCCATCTTGGCGATGCCTGATACGCGGTTCAGCGATCCCCCGGCGATCGGGCATCACCGGGTTCAGTCCACCGGAATGGGTCTGGGCGTATAGTTCGGATCGCCGAGAAAGACTACCTCGTAGCCCAGCGCCCGGTAATCGTTGACCCGGGCAGGCCCCGACTCGGCAACCACGACCGGCTCGATAAAGGCGTTCCAGTCCACCTGGCGCATATTGGCATAGGCGCCACAGACGGCGACCTCGATCCCCATCTCCACCAGACGCGCGGCCGCCCCGTGAGCACGCTCGTGAATGAAGGCCTCGTCTTCCTTGAGCGCAAACATCTCGTTTCCGTGGGCCACCACGACCAGATCAAGATCAGGCGCCTGCGCGCGGATCTTTTCGACCCAACCCTCGATCTCTGGCAGCAGCCGGTCCAAAGCGTCTGCCTCGGGCGTCATGATGTCGAACACGATCCCCGGCGGCGCCGGGTCGGCCGCCAGAATCTCGTCGATTCGATCGCTCGTCGAGCCGGCTGCCAGAACAGGAATCAGCAACGACACGATCGCGAACACCGTGCCGGCAAGCGCTTTTCTGCCAAACATGATCATCTCCTCCTCGGAAACGCCCGGTTTCATCCCAGACGAGGGTTTCGAAGCAACCGGCAGTTTCGTGCACGACGCCGGCCTGACGAGGCGCCCGCATCCCGCGCCGCGTGCGCCATGACGCAGCCGGCGCAAAATGCAAACCCGGCCTGCAGCAGGCCAGACCCTGACCACGCCGTTCGGCCGGCGCTTTTGATGCCACGCCCAGGCGGCAGCGGATCATTTCCTCGAAAGAGACTAGGACATGGGAACCCCGGAAGCGCCCAGAATTATTTGCTGCCGGCAAAGCTGGGCAAATGCCAATGGAAGACGATCCCCAGCCCCCGGATCGAGAGCGTGGTCACGAAAGCAGACAGCACCGCCAGGGTCGGCCAGTCGGAAGCCAGCCCGACCTGCACCGTGCCGCCGACCAGGGCGGCACTGGCGTAGATCTCCCGATGCAGCAGCAACGGCATGTCCCCGGCCAGGACATCGCGGATCAGCCCGCCGAAAGTTGCCGTGATCACACCCATGACCACGGCAATGAAGGGGGACATCCCCGTTGCCAGCGCCACTTCCACACCAATGACCGTGAACGCCGCCAGGCCGATGGCATCGGCCCAGAGCAGCCAGCCCAGGCGGCGACGGACGTGCGCCGCGGCATAGAAGGTGAGCAGGGCGGCCGTGACACAGATCAGGATGTAATGCCAGGCCTCCAGCCAGTAGACGGGACGATCCAGCAGGATGTCGCGCAAGGTACCGCCCCCCATGCCGGTGAAGGTGCCGATCAGGGCGAAGCCCATCCAGTCCATGCCCTTGCGCGCGGCCACCAGCGCGCCGCTGACGGCAAAGACCGCCACGCCGAAATAGTCGAGCCATTGCAACAGCGACTCCAGTGCCATCCCCTGCCCTCGTGGTTTTTTCCCGATTCGCGAGCGGACGCCCGCCGGAGTGAACGGGGGGCCGCGCGGTCTGGTAATCTTCCCGGTTCCAGGCGTCATCTGCCCGCCCATCCGGGCCGTGACCCGCCGCCCCGAACCGGCCGTAAAGAATACAGAGAAACATGCAAGCCAATCCCATTTTCGATGCCGAGCTGATCCGACGCCATGACAAGGCAGGTCCGCGCTACACCTCCTATCCGACCGCCGTTCAGTTTCATGACGGCTTCGGTGAACAGGCTTACCGCGAACAGGCCACCGTGAGCAATGCGCGCGGCGGCCCCCTTTCTTTGTACGTGCACATTCCCTTCTGCGACACCGTGTGCTTTTACTGCGCCTGCAACAAGGTGGTCACCAAGGACCGGGGAAAGGCACAGCCCTATCTCGATGACGTCTACCGCGAAATGGCGCTGCAGTCGGCACTTTTCGACAGTGATCGCGTGGTCGACCAGCTCCACTGGGGCGGCGGTACGCCCACCTTCCTGAACGACAGCCAGATGCGTGCGCTGATGGCCCGTACGGGCGAGTACTTCCGGCTGCGTGACGACGACCGGGGAGAGTACTCCATCGAGATCGACCCGCGCGAGGCGGACGCCGCCGCGGTGGCGCTGCTGCGCGAGATCGGATTCAACCGCATGAGCCTCGGCGTGCAGGACTTCGACCCGGCCGTGCAGAAGGCCGTCAACCGCATCCAGTCCCAGGAACAGACCCTCGAGGTCCTGCAGGCAGCCCGGAACGAGGGATTTCACGGCATCAGCATCGACCTGATCTACGGTCTGCCGCACCAGACCGTAAAGGGATTCCTGAAGACGCTCGACAAGGTCATCGAGGCCGGCCCGGATCGGCTGTCGATTTTCAACTACGCGCACCTGCCGACCCGATTCAAGCCGCAAAGAAGAATTGACGAGCAGGATCTGCCGGCCCCGAACGAAAAACTCGCCATCCTCGAATCGGCCATCGCGCATCTGGGCGAGGCCGGTTATCTGCTGATCGGGATGGATCACTTTGCACGACCGGAAGACCCGCTGGCGCAGGCTCAACGCAACGGCACCCTGCACCGGAACTTCCAGGGCTACTCGACCCACGCCGACTGCGACATGGTTGCCCTGGGGGTTTCCTCGATCAGTCAGGTCGGTGACTCGTTCGCGCAGAACGTCAAGGACCTGGAGACCTATCACGACATGCTGGCGGCCGGCCGGCTTCCGATCGAGCGCGGGCTGGTGGCCGACCAGGACGACAAGCTGCGCCGGGCCGTGATCACCGAGCTGATCTGCCATTTCGAGCTCGACGGGGCGCGGATCGCTGCCGAGTGGGCCATCGACTTTCGCGCGTACTTCAAAACCGAACTCGAACGGCTTCAGCAGTTTGTCGACGATGGCCTGTTGACCATTTCCGGCGACCGGATTCGTGTCGAGCCGGTCGGTCGCCTGCTCATTCGCAATATCTGCATGACGTTCGACCGGTACCTTGACCCGGCAGGAACCCAGCGGTTTTCCAAGACGATCTGAGCGCGAGCGCCCGGGCCGGACATCATGCCGGCCCCCGTCGCGGCAGCTCGACACCGACTGGTCACGAACCGGAAACAAGCTCGTGATTTGATTGAAAAAGGTACGGCAACCGTACGGCGCCCATGCCGCAGAAAATTCTAAGTCATTGATTCGCGCGGACTTCGCCTTGCAAGCCGCCGAATCATCGGATAAAATGTTTGGACACTTAATCAAAGGGAGCAGCACGTGTCCGGCTCCTGCACCGGGTGTCCCGAGTCTCCCGGCGCCTTCCGCCCGGACCCGATGTCATGAATATCCAATACAGACCGCCATCACTCGAGGATGGCAAGTCGATTCATCAGCTGGTCCTGGACAGTGGAGTCCTGGACGTCAATTCCGCCTACCTGTACTTCCTGCTTGCGGACCATTTCGGCGAGACCTGCGTGGTGGCCGAAAACGAGGGCGAACTCCTCGGTTTTCTGACCGCTTACCGGCTTCCCCGGGACCCCTCGGTGCTGTTTGTCTGGCAGATCGGTGTCAGTGACCGGGCGCGCGGCCAGGGCGTCGCCTCGGGCATGCTCGAAGCACTGCGGACCCGCCGGTTCTTCGGCGAGATCCGCGAAATCCAGCTCACCATCTCCCCGTCGAACCAGGCCTCTCAGGGCCTGTTTCGCAAGTGGGCAGACAAACTGGGCACCCGCGTCGAAACCCGGGACTACCTCACCGAGGAACACCTCGGTGACCAGCACGAACCCGAGTTGCTCTACACCATGCACCTGAAATCCTGATCCGGAGGCGTCTCAATGGACATCGACATCTTTGAAAAATACGAATCGAACGTGCGCGGCTACATCCGCTCGTTCCCGACGATTTTCACGACCGCCCGCAACGCCACCATCATGGATCACCGGGGCAAGGCGTACATCGACTTCTTCGGTGGCGCCGGTTCGCTCAACTACGGCCACAACGACCCGGCCGTGAAGGCCGCGCTGATCGAGTACATCCAGAGCGACGGGATTACCAACGCGCTGGACAAGGCCACGGCCGCCAAGCACGACTTCATCCTGGCCTTCCAGGAAACCATCCTCAAGCCACGCGGCATGGACTACAAGATCCAGTTCGTGGGACCGACCGGCACCAATGCGGTCGAAACGGCCCTGAAGCTGGCCCGCAAGGTCAAGGAACGCTCCAACGTGATCGCCTTCACCAATGCCTACCACGGGCACACCCTGGGTGCGCTGGCGGTCACCGGCAACGAGTTCTACCACGACAACTATTACGGCGTGCCGCTGAACGTCAACAAGTTGCCCTACGACAACTACTTCGATCACGGCATGGACAGCATGGACATGCTTCAACACTACCTTGAGGATGCCAGCTCCGGCTACGACCTGCCGGCCGCGGTGATCGTGGAGACCATCCAGGGCGAAGGCGGCATCAACATCGCGAGTGTCGAGTGGCTGCAGAAGCTCTCCAAGCTCTGCAAGGACAAGGACATCCTGCTGATCATCGACGACATCCAGGTGGGCAACGGCCGCACGGGCAACTTCTTCAGCTTCGAGCGTGCCGGGATCGAGCCGGACATCATCACCCTGTCCAAGTCGATCGGCACCGGCCTGCCGATGTCCATCGTGCTGATGCGCCCGGAAATCGACCAGTGGGAGCCGGGCGAGCACACCGGCACATTCAGGGGCAACTCCCTGGCCTTCATTGCCGGCGCGACCGTGCTCGAGCGCTGGAAGACCGACGATTTCAGCAAGCAGATCCTGGCCAAGGGCAAAAAGGTCGAGGCGGCCTTCACCGCCCTCAAGGAAAAGTATCCCCGGTACATTTCGGATGCCCGGGGCATGGGCATGATCTGGGGCATGGAAACCGGGGTGGATGGCTTCTGCAACGAGGTATCCCACCAGGCGTTCGAACGCGGCCTGCTCGCCGAAACCGCCGGGGCGACCGATCAGGTGCTGAAGTTCCTGGCACCGCTGACCATCAGCGACGAAGAGCTCGACGAGGGCCTGATGCTGCTTGAACAGGCAGTCGCCGCTGCTGCGGACAAGTTCGACAAGGAGCAGGCATGATCGTCAGACGACTGAAGGAGGACGTGATCGGGACCGATCGCGAGGTCCACGCAGAGAACGGCAACTGGGTCAGTCGCCGCTTCGTGCTGGACAGCGACCAGGCCGGCTTCTCGTTCCACGAAACCATCATCAAGGCCGGGACCGAGACGCATATCTGGTACAAGCACCACATCGAGGCGGTCTACTGCGTGGCCGGAAACGGCGAGATCGAGGATCTTCGCACCGGCGAGATCCACGCCATCGAGGATGGTACGCTCTACCTGCTCGATGCCCACGACGAACACCTGCTGCGCGGAGGCAGCGAGGACATGCGCCTTATTTGTGCATTCTGCCCGCCGGTGACCGGCCGGGAGCACCATGATGAAGATGGCGCCTATGCACCGCACCCGAAACAGGCGCTCTACGACCAGGCCCGAAAGGGCTGATCCTGGCCATCGCGGATCGCCAACAAGGGCCGCAGGGGCCATCCCTGCGGCCTTTCTTGTGTGCGCAGGATGGCGCGGTCGCAGGCAGCGCATAATCCGTGGAACACATCCGGTTTTCACGGCGTTTTTCAGGCGCGTTTCGTGCGTTGCCTGCTACCCGATGCACGCGCCAATGCCCCGTACAAGAAGGAAAGCGCCACGGGGGGGCCGGATGACAGGACCAACCAGTCGCGCTGGGCGCATTTGCAGTGCAGATGGACGAGCAGACCTGAACATGAATGCGTCATGATCTCGTGCTATAACACGGCGCTGCGACAGGCCTAGATTGTCGGATGGCTGATGGGTCGGACCGTGCACGGGCCGGCACATCCTTGCTCGGGCTCTTCGCATCCACTGCCCCGGAAGAGCCAGCCAGCCGTGGCCCGGTCAAGGGGTGCCCTGCCGCGCGCCGGCGCAAGCCAGTCAGTCAGTCGCCCGGCAGGGCATGCACGCGTACCAGGCGAAGCCCAGCAGTCCGCGCTGCGGCATGAAGCCACGGAGCGCTTCGTGCCGCGTTTTTCGGTGCCGATTTAGCCACGGCCTGCGGGGACCGGGAAACAGGGAGACTCCGACACCGCAGCCAGGCCAGATAGCCCTTGTCGTGGCGCCGGGCACTTGCCGGAAGGCAACGCGGAGAGGTCAATGGGCGGCCCACACGGGATGACAGGACCGCCGACGTGCCTGTACGCAGTTGCGGTCCGCGCAAACCGTCATCCAGGCTCACGGCCTGCGGCCGAACGACGGGACGTCAATTGATCTGGAAAGAGGCCGTCAAAAAGGCCCGGAAACCCAAGGAGCAACCCAACACATGAAGGCAATGAGTCTCGGATACCGCATTTCGCTCTGGTTGCTTGCCCTCGGCGTTCTCGGCCTGGCCCTCGCCTCCGCCTACGTGTACAGCCTGCGCGGGAATCTTGAACAGAGCGCACTTGATCGCCGGGCCGACGAGCTGACCGGCACGCTGGCCAATCGCCTGGAAACCAAGTTCGACGTCGGAATCACCAACGCGGTCACGCTCGCCACCGACCCGGATCTGGTCAACGCGCTACAGGCAGCGGATCGGGCCGCGGTGGAAGGCATCGTCACCCGCGTGCGCGCAGGCTACGGAGCCTACACCAACTACCGGGGAATCCATGTGCATGTCTTCGATGACCGGGGACGCGCGGTTTACGACAGCGCGCCCCGCCCCGAATCAACCGGGACCGGTCGTGGCGGCGTGGCGGCCGCGCTGCGCGAAAATCGGGCCGGTGCGGCCTTCGAGCGCGATGCCAACGGCAACGTGCTGATCAGGGCCTTCGCCCCGGTGACCCTGGACGACGCGACGATCGGGGTGGTCGAGATGACTCAGGGCGTCGGCAGCATCAGCCGCAATTTCGCCGAAGAATCCATCCACCTGGTCATGCTGCTCGACCGCGCCTACCTGAACGCGGACAACCCGGCCTGGAACAACCAGCGCGTCGGGGACTACGTGGTTGCCAACGACCGCTGGTTCACCGACGAGGTCGTCACCTTTGCCCGCGAGGCCGATATCGCCACGACGCTGGCAACCGGAAGGCACCTTGATTCACGCTGGTTCACGACCGTCGAGCCGATCCGGGACGACCAGGACCGCATGCTGGGGATATTGCTGATCGGCGTACCGGCAGAACTGCTCCACGAGGATATCGGCAAGAGCACCTCGCTGGCCGACTCCCTGCTTTTGGCGATGATCATTCTGGTGGTTCTGCTCGTGGGGCTGGTGATCATCCTGGTTCAGCGACTCGTCACCCGGCCGCTCGCCCGAATCGCAGGCGCCATGGAAGATATCGCCCACGGCGAGGGCGACCTGACCAACCGCCTCGACGTCAGACGCGAGGATGAAATCGGCCGGGTGGCGAGTGCCTTCAACCGCTTCGCGGACAATATCCAGTCACTGGTCCACCACATCGCCGACCAGAGCCGGCTGGTCGCCGGCACCGGCACGCAACTTGAGCAGTCGACCGCGAGCGCCCGCTCGGGCGCCGACCGGCAGCAGCACGAGATTGTCCAGGTGGCGGCGGCCATCAACGAGATGGGCGCCGCCGCCAGCGAAGTGGCCCAGAATGCCCAGCACACGATGACGGCAACCGAGCAGGGTGCGCGGGAAGTCGAGTCGGCCCGGGAAGCCATGGACCGGCTGCTCAGGACCATCGAGGCCCAGACCGAGGAGATCGAGCGAGCCGCCGATGACATCACCGCCCTGGAGAAGCAATCCGAGTCGATCGGCGAGGTGGTCCAGGTCATCCGGGAAATCACCGAGCAGACCAATCTGCTGGCGCTCAACGCCGCGATCGAATCAGCACGGGCCGGAGAGCATGGTCGCGGGTTCGCGGTGGTCGCCAACGAGGTCCGCACGCTTGCGGGACGGACCCACGAATCCACCAAGTCGATCGAGGAGACCGTGGCAGCCCTTCAGGAGCGGACCCGGGCCGCGGTCAAGGTCATGCAGGAAAACCGCGAACACGCGATCCAGAGCCTCGATTTCGTGCGAACAACCCACGAGATGCTGCGCCACCTCGCAGACATGATGCACCGGATCCGCGACATGACCACCCAGATCGCCGCCGCCACCGAAGAGGAGACCGCGGCCACCGAAGAACTCGGCCGCAGCATCAACCGCATCCAGCAGGTCGCCGAGGAGGCTGCCCACAGCGCGGAGGCCAGCGCCCAGAGTGCACAGCACCTGCTCGGCGTCTCCACTGACATGCAATCCTCCATCTCGCGATTCCATTACTGACAGACGCTTCGGCACGGGCCGGGAGTACTCCTGCAGGCAGATCAGCCGACCGGATGGCGGCGGCGCGGCAGAAAACCTGCCGCGCAACAGCTGGCCGATCCCGGAACGCAAACTGCCTCGGCGCTCGGCGGCCCATTGATTCCCCCTGCGCCCGCGACACGGGCCGTCGCCGGATGAACCCGTGTCCGGCATGCGGTTGCGTGATCATCCGGGTCGGGCACAATGGCATGGATCGCCGCAACGGCTGGCGATCCGCCGCCATCCCGAGCGCATGAAACAACGGGACCACCGCACCCTGCGCGGCACGGCGTCGAAACCGCCCCGAAACATCTTCGGGACAATCCGAAACCCGAACGAGGCCCAGAAGCACATGAAGATGGATATCGCCCTTGAGTGGTTCCTCAATCCCGATCACCTGCCATTCGTCGCTGCAATCGAGACTGGGCGCTTCGCGCAAGCCGGCCTGGAGGTCACCTTGATCGCGCCGGATGATCACTACGACGGACTCGAAGCGGTTGCGAGGGGCGAAATCGCCTTCGCCTGCAACGAACCGCTGCACATGGTTGACGCGCATCGGCCGGACCTGCGGGCACTCGGCTGCTTCTTCGAAACCCGGGGTGGCATCCTGCTGCGGCCCGACGCCCGCGAAAGGCTCCTGAACGGCGAGCCGATCCGGCTGGCCTCGCCCGTCGCCGGCGAGGTGACCGACGACATCGCCCGGGAAATCCTGGCCCGCTGGGTCAGGAACCACGGGGGAACCCTGGCCCCGGAACAGTTACGCATCGAGTCCGCCGGCTTCAACCATATCGAGAACATCAAGCAGGGTTTTGACGGCGCCTGGCTGTGCTTTTTCAATTTCGAGGGGATCGAGGCCCGCCACCACGGCCTGGACCTCGTTTTCATCGGCACCGATGACGTGGACATGGCGAACTTCTCTGCCCTGGAACTGTTCACCGGCGCCGATTTCCTGGCGCGCGAGCCGGAAGCAATCGACCGGTTCTGCACAATCGTCTCGGAGTCCGCAGCACTGTGCCGGGACAACCCGCAGACGGCCGCCGAGCTCTGGTACCGGCATGTCGGTGCACGACCGGAGCCAATGATGGATGCCATCCTCGCGGACACCTGCAAACGACTGATCACTCCACTCCAGCGTGACCCGGAACGCTGGCGCGCCATGTGGGCCCAGTTCGATCGGCTCGGGCTGGCCCGGATCGACGAGGCGGCCTTCGACGCGCTGTACCGCTGAGCGCCGGACTCGGGATTTGGAACTGCACCTGCCGACAAGTCGAGCGGCAGGGGTTATACTTTCCCATTCGCTCCGCAGACCTTCCCGTGCAGGGCATGGATGCCCTGCCGCGCCACGGCGCAAGCCGGTCAGTCGCGCGGCAGGCGCCGGCATGCATCGGCCCGTGCGATGCTGAACGCGGGCTTCGGCAGCTGGCGCAAGCCCACGAGGCCATGGCGGGTTTCATGCAGAGATACCCTGGCAGGCTGCAGTGCGTCCATTCAAACATCCGACCATGCCAAAGCGCCGTCCAATGAAACAAGATCAAGCCTCCAGCGACGCTGATGCCCTCGCCAACTTCGAAACCGCCATGGAAGAGCTCGAATCGCTGGTGGCCCGGATGGAGTCGTCCGACCAGCCCCTGGAAAAGGCCCTGAGCGACTTCGAGCGCGGGGTCCAGCTGACGCGACGCTGCCAGCAGGCCCTGGATGTGGCCGAACAGAGAATCCGCGTGCTTGAGGAAGAGCGGGAAATCACGCCGGATGAACAGCGTGCCGCTTCCGCGCCGGGTCCGCTTGATGTCGACCCGGACGAGATCCCGTTCTGACACGCCGTGGCCAACTTCTCCTTCACAGACTACTGGCAACAGGCGCGCACCCGGTTCGAGCAAACGCTTGGGGATCTGCTCGATGAAATGCTCCATGATGCGCCCGCCACACTCGCCGCAGCCATCCGCTACGCGGTGCTGGGCGGCGGCAAGCGCCTCAGACCGCTGCTGGTCGATGCTGCCGCACGCACCGGGCGCGCAACCGGTCGGGAAGCGGTGGACCGGGCGGGGCTTTCCGTCGAACTGATCCACGTCTATTCGCTGGTCCACGACGACCTGCCGGCCATGGACGACGACGATCTGCGTCGTGGCCGTCCCACGCTGCATCGCGCCTGGGACGAGGCCACCGCGATCCTGGTCGGGGACGCCCTGCAACCCATGGCCTTCGGCCTGCTTGCCCGCCTGCCGGATGCCGACCCCGGCTTGCAGCTTGAGCTGGTGCGCCTGCTCGCGGAAGGCGCCGGGCCGGCAGGCATGGTGGGTGGGCAGCTGCTGGATCTGACCGCCGTTGGCGCGCCCGCGGATCTGGCCACACTGCAGACCATGCACCGGGCCAAGACCGGTGCGCTGATCCGGGCGGCGGTGCGCATGGGCGCCGCGCTGGGCGGACTGGGCGAGGCGGAACGAGCCGCGCTGGACCGATATGCGGACGCCCTCGGCCTGGCCTTCCAGGTACACGATGACGTCCTGGACGAAATCGGCGACGAGGCAGAGCTCGGCAAGCGCACCGGCGCTGACCGTGCCCGTGAAAAACCCTCATTCGCCAATCTGCTCGGCGTGCAGGAAGCCGCAGATCTCTCGGGCCGGCTGGCCGAGGATGCACGCGCTGCACTCGACGGTTTCGATCATCGTGCCGACGCCCTGCGGGCCATCGCCCGCTTCGCCGTCGAGCGCAGCCACTGACATGACCTCCTCAGCTCCAGGCGACCTGCTGTCACTGATTGACTCGCCCGCCGACCTGCGCAGCCTGCCCCGGTTTCGTCTGCCAGAGCTGGCCGGGGCCCTGCGCGCCCTCCTGATAGACAGCGTGACCAGGACCGGCGGCCATCTGGCAGCCAACCTCGGCGTGGTCGAGTTGACGCTCGCCCTGCACTATTGCCTGGACACGCCCAGAGACCGGCTGATCTTCGACGTGGGGCACCAGGCCTACACGCACAAGATCCTGACCGGCCGGCGCGCCGGCATGAATGGCCTGCGCACCCGGGGCGGCCTGAGCGGATTCACGCGGCGCGAGGAAAGCGAGCATGACCCGTTCGGCGCGGGCCACTCCAGCACGTCGATCAGCGCCGCGCTGGGCATGGCGATTGCAGACCGGCTGCAGGGCCGGGCGCGACGCCATGTCGCGATCATCGGCGACGGCGCGCTGACCGCGGGCCAGGCCTTCGAGGCGCTGAATCACGCCGGCACGACCGACGCGAACCTGCTGGTGGTACTCAACGACAACGAGATGAGCATCTCGCCCAATGTCGGGGCCCTGACCGAACACCTCACCCGACTGCGGACCATGCCGGTGATCGACTCGCTGCGCGCCGGCAGCCGGGCACTGCTCCGTCCGCTCGCTCCCCTCAATGTCCTGCTGGAACAGGCGCGCAGCGGACTCAAGGGTGCCCTGGGCGTCGACAGCCTGTTCGAGCACCTCGGGTTCGCGTACTACGGTCCGATAGACGGCCACGATCTGCCCCTGCTGCTGGAAACCCTGACCCACCTGCGGGACCGGGATGGACCGACCCTGCTGCATGTGGTCACCCGCAAGGGCCGCGGGCTGCCGGAGGCCGAAACCGATCCGACCCGCTATCACGGTGTCGGGGCCGGCACGGCGGCCGCGACGACGCCAGGGCAGCCGCCCGCGCCCAGTGCCACGGAGCGTTTTGGTCAGTGGCTCTGCCAGGCGGCCCGCAGCAAACCCCGGCTGGTCGCGATCACGCCGGCCATGAAGGAAGGTTCCGGACTGGTTGATTTTGCCGAACGCTACCCCGGTCGTTTCTTCGATGTCGGCATCGCCGAACAACACGCCGTCACGCTCGCCGGTGGCATGGCCTGTGCCGGGCTGGAGCCGGTGGTCGCCATCTACTCGACCTTCCTGCAGCGCGGCTACGATCAGGTCATCCACGACATCGCGCTGCAGTCGCTCAATGTCCTGTTCGCCATCGACCGCGCCGGTCTTGTGGGGCCAGACGGCCCGACACATGCGGGCGTCTTCGACCTGGCCTTTCTCCAGTGCGTCCCCAATCTCACGATCATGGCGCCGGCGGACTCTGCCAGCCTGCTGGCCATGCTCGAACAGGGGCTGGATCGCCCAGGCCCGGTGGCGGTGCGCTACCCGCGCGGCGCGCTGCCCACACTGCCCCAGGCACCGCCCGTAATACCCGACCGCGCTGCCATCCTGCGCCATGGACAGGCAATCCTGATCGTGGCGGTGGGCAGCATGGTCGAGGCGGCGATGCACGCCGCCGAGTCGCTGGATGCGACGCTGATCGACCTGCGCTTCGTCAAGCCGCTGGACGTGGATACCCTCGCCGAACAAGCCGAACAGCACCCCTTCTGGATCACGATCGAGGAAGGCGCGATCAAAGGCGGCGTGGGCCAGGCGCTGGTGCGCGAACTGCAGGAAAGGGGACTCGCCGGGCAGGCGATCAACCTCGGAGTCCCGGACCGCTTCATCGAGCATGGCAGCCGCGCGCAATGCCTCGCCGACTGTGGGCTTGACCCCGAATCGATAGCCGCTACCATTCGCCGGTTCACGGACGGACGCGACGACGCGGCGTCCCCGGACACATGACGGAAAACGCGATGGCAACCTATTCCCTTCGAGTCGAGACCGACTTCGCCGCGGCCCACAGCCTGCGCGGCTACGATGGCAACTGCGCCCGCCTGCATGGCCACAACTGGAAGGTGGAGGTCGAAATGACAGGCGAAAAGCTCGACGAGGTGGGCATGCTCGTGGACTTCAAGATCATGAAGCAGGCCGCCCGCGAGGTCGCCGGCCGGCTCGATCATCTCTACCTGAACGAGGTCCCGCCATTCGACGGGATCAACCCCACCGCGGAAAACATCGCCGCCTGGTTTTTCGAGCAGGTTGGCGCACTGCTGAATCGCCCCACCGCCCGCGTGACGGCGGTCACCATCTGGGAAACCGAGCGGGCGGCCGTAACCTACCGGGAGGCGACATGAGCCAGATCCATGAGATGCCGGATGTTCAGTCCAGCCGCGACCATCGCAATACGGCCATCGACCTGGTCGGCATTCGGGACATTCGTCACCCGGTGACCATCGTGGACGGAGATGACCGGCAACAGAGCGTGGCTACCTGCACCCTGACCGTCGGCCTGCCGCACGATCGCAAGGGCACCCACATGTCCCGCTTCGTGCAGATGCTCAACGAGGCCCCACTGACGCTCTCGATCGCCGGCATGCGGGACTGGGTAGGCGCCATGGCCGAGAGGCTCGAAACCGGCACGGCGCGCGCCGAATTTGCATTCACCTACTTCAGGGAAAAGCCCGCCCCGGTCTCCGGGGTGCCGAGTCTTGTCGATGCCGAGGTCACGCTGATCGGCATCCTGGATGCCGGTGACCGTTTCGAGACGCGGGTTCGCGCGGTGGTGCCGGTCACCAGCCTCTGCCCCTGCTCCAAGGAGATTTCCGCCTACGGGGCGCACAACCAGCGCTCGCACATCACCGTCGAGGCCGTGATCACCGACCCGGCACTGACCAGCCTGCGCAGCCTGCTCGACACGCTGGAGTCTCAGGGCTCCTGTGAACTCTGGGGCATTCTCAAGCGCCCGGACGAGAAATTCATTACCGAGCGCGCCTACGACAATCCCAAGTTCGTGGAAGACATGATTCGGGACGTCGCCGCCGCACTGGACGCATTGCCGGGTGTCGGGTCTTACCGGGCCGAGGTGGAAAACTTCGAATCCATCCACAACCACTCGGCCTGGGCCATGATAGAACGGGACGGATCAGGTCGGACCTGACTCCGAGCGCCCCGTTCAGTCCCCCGCCGAAGGAGTCGTGCTCGGCGACTCCGCTTCCGATGGCGCGGTCGCGGGATTCATGTTGGCGCGGTCCGGATAGCGAACGACCGTGAAGGCCGCCAGCGCATCGGTCAGGGACTGGGCCGGATTGGCCAGACAATGATCATCCAGCCATTCGATCACCACCGACGTCGGGGCCTGTGCAAGGATGTCGTAGGTATCGGGCACGATGACGTTGAAGGCCGTGAGGTATCCCTCGATGAAGCCGGAGACCCGCTCCATCATCTCGCCCTCCTGGGCCCGCGCCGCCGTGTAATCCACGCAGGGCTGGGTGCCGACCCCGAAGGCCACGTATTCACCCTGAAAGGTCCGCGCCTCGGCGCCGGCAACGACCAGCGACAAGCCCAAGGCCACCACGGCAGGCGCCCCGTGGACCGCACCTGGCCGACGTCCGGTCATCGGAACGACAGCTCGAAGTCGAGCATCGACAGGTAGGCCTTTTCACGCTCCAGATCGGTGGCCGTCAGCGGATGGCGCTCCAGCCAGTTGGCCGGGAAGACCATGTCGATCTTCCGATCCTTGACCTGCAAGGCCATTTCGGGCAATTGCAGGCGCCGGGACCGATTCCGGTGAAGCAGCGCCGCCAGCCGCAACAGGACCGTCAACCGCATGGCACGGCTGCGCTCGCCCTCCTCGATCAGCTCGAAACGGTTGGCCTTGAACTTGCGCCGGTGCGCCCGCACCAGCGTCGCAACCCACTGCTGTGCCGAGCGCGTCAGCCCCGGCATGTCGGCATTCTCCAGCACGTAGGCCCCGTGATGGTGATACCCGGAATGGGAAATCGCCAGGCCGATCTCGTGAAGGCTTGAAGCCACCGACAGGATTGTCCGGTCAGTACGCTCAAGCTTCCAGTCCTGCCGAACCTTCTCAAAAAGCAGGTCCGCCGTCTCGCAGACCCGTTCGGCATGGTCCCGGTCGACCGTGAACATCTCCTGCAATCGCCGCACGGTGGTACTGCGCACATCATCCTGCTTTTCACGACCGAGCCAGTCGTAGATCAGCCCCTCGCGCAGCGCCCCGTCGGAAATGTGCATCTCATCGATCCGCAGCGCCTCGAACACTGCCTGCATCACCACGAAACCGCCCACGAACACCGGGCGCCGCTCTTGCGAGAGGCCTTGCAGATCCAGCTTGTCCAGTCGCCCCGCCTTGAGGATGGCCTTGCGGATTTCGGCCAGCGAGTCCACCGTGATCGTGCCATCGGACCAGCCATTGGCCGCCGAGACCGCCCCCAGGGAGCGCGCGGACCCCGAGGAGCCCAGCGCCCGGACCCAGCCCCGGTGCCGGAAGGCCTTCTCGAAGGGTGCCAGCTCCAGACGAGCCCACTGCTCTGCGCGTCGCAAGGACCCCTCATCCACCAGAGTCGTCGCAAAATGCGCCCGGGTCACGGATACGCAACCCAGCGGGACGGATTCCATCTGAACCGGATCGAAGCGCTCGCCGATAATCAGTTCGGTCGAACCGCCACCGATATCCACCACCAGGCGCCGTCCGTCCACGGGCACGTCGCTGTGCGCCACGCCGAGATACACAAGCCGCGCCTCCTCGCGCCCGGCAATGATCTCCACGGGATGACCGATCGCCAGCTCCGCCCGCCGCACAAAGGCCCGACCGTTCTTGGCACGTCTGAGCGTGTTGGTGCCCACCACCCGGACCGACCCCGGCGGCATGTCGCGCAGACGTTGCCCGAACCGCCGCAGGCAATCCAGGGCCCGCTCCATGGAAGCCTCCGTCAACCGGCCATCCTC
>JBKHDT010000026.1:0-29803 GCA_046541195.1 Halothiobacillaceae bacterium
CGACCAGTTTCCTGCTTGACCGCGCCGGTCACATCCGTTATGCCATTGCCGGAGGGATCGACTGGGAAACGCCGGAGGCCACCGCCCGGATTGAGGAACTGCTTTCGGAGTCCACCCCTTGAGGAGGCCATGAACAAAACCCCGAACGACGCCCGATGGCTGCTGGTCAACACCGGTGGCACGCTCAACAAGCGCTACGATCCCTTGACGGGACAGCTCTACGTCCCGGGAGACCAGCAGGCCGTCGACCGGCTGCTGGCCCCGTTTGCCGACAATATCCCGGTCCGGATCGCGGCGCCCCTGCACAAGGACAGCCTGGAGATGACCGATGCGGACCGTGGAGCGATCGCCCGCTGCATCAGCCAAGCCCCCGGACTGCCCACGCTGGTGATCCATGGTACGGACACCATGGACCGGACCGCGGCGTTCCTGTCCGGGGCGTTGCCTGAGCGGCGCATCGTGCTGACGGGGGCCATGGAGCCCCTGGCGTTCGGCGGGCTGGAGGCGACGAGCAATTTCTCGCTGGGGGTGGGTTACCTGTTCGCTTCGGCAGAATCGGGGGTGTTCATTGCCATGCACGGGCTGGTGTTGCCCCATGACCGGATTGTCAAGGATCGGCAGCAGGGCGTGTTTCGCCCGCGTTAGAGACTTGAAAAACCACGGGAGCGTGGTTTTTCAAAGGCGCGGTTCGCAAAGAACCGGCGAACCGCGCAGGCGACATCAACCGCTTGCGCGGCTGTCCCGTCGGGGGCATCCATGCCCCGAGGGGGCCCTTGAACGGGTTTTCGAGAGGCGCCTCAGCGGGTGCTGGCCTGGCCTCCGTCGGGCCGACGGCCACGCGGGCGCCGCGAAGCAGCGGGCCCGTCGCGGCGGTCGCGCCGGGGTGCCCGTTCATCCTGTCCGCCGCGAGCCGGTCGACTGCTGCGTCCGGCCGGCCGGTCGGCCGGTGCGGGAAAGCCTTCGGTCTGAATCCGGTCGATACGCTGGCCGATCAGCTTCTCGATGCCACCGAGCAGCCGGATTTCTTCACCGTCGACCAGCGACAGGGCCGATCCGCTGGCGCCGGCGCGGCCGGTTCGGCCGATCCGGTGAACATAATCCTCGGGCACGTTGGGCAACTCGAAATTGACGACCTGAGGCAACTGGTCGATGTCCAGACCGCGGGCGGCGATGTCGGTGGCCACCAGGACGCGCACTGATCCGTCCTTGAACCCTTCGAGCGCCCGGGTCCGCGCATTCTGGCTCTTGTTGCCGTGGATTGCCGCGGCCCGGATGCCTTCCTTGTCGAGCTTCTCGGCCAGCCGGTTGGCGCCGTGCTTGGTGCGCGTGAACACCAGTACCTGGTGCCAGTCGTTTTCACGGATAAGATGGCTGAGCAGGTCGCGCTTGTGGGTGCTTTCAACCAGATGTACCTGCTGCTGAACCCGTTGCGCCGTGGTATTGCGCGGTGCCACCTCGACGCTGGCCGGATTGTCCAGCAGGCCTTCGGCCAGACGACGGATCTCGGGCGAGAAAGTGGCCGAGAACAGAAGGTTCTGGCGCTTGGCAGGCAACAGCTTGAGCACCTTGCGGATGTCATGGATAAAGCCCATGTCCAGCATGCGGTCGGCTTCGTCCAGCACCAGGATCTCGATTCCGGACAGGTCGAGGTTTCCCTGTCCGACATGGTCGAGCAGCCGTCCGGGCGTCGCCACCAGCACGTCCTGCACGGTCTTGAGCGCGCGGATCTGCGGATTGATGTTGACGCCCCCGAACATGACCATCGAATGCAGGTCGAGGTATTCGCCGTAGGTCAGCACCGATTCATGGACCTGGGCGGCCAGCTCCCGGGTCGGGACGAGTACCAGGCAGCGCGGACGTCCGGGGCGCCGGGTGGCAGCGCGACCCGAGAGCAGCTGCAGGACCGGCAGCGTGAAACCGGCGGTCTTGCCGGTTCCGGTCTGCGCGGCGGCCAGCAGGTCGCGGCCGGCCAGAACCACCGGAATGGCCTTGGCCTGGATCGGCGTGGGATTTTCGTAGCCGACGCTATCGAGCGCGCGCAGCAGCGGCTCGGACAGGCCCAGATCGGCAAAGGTGTTTGCGGGGGTTTCGTTTGACATGTTCATGCACTCCATCGGCGCCCATCCCTTCAGTCATAAAGGGCACCCATCGAGGCAGACGATCAACTTGGAAATTCAAATCGCGGATCCGGCTGGATCGGAGAATACCGGACGAAGACGGGTCGCTCGTTCGGTGCGCGAAGCATACGCTGATGTCCGGGACATTGAAAGCGCCAAGTCGACATCCGGGTCGGGACCGGCCGTGCCACGCCGCCGGCGCCGCAAAAATATCCGTCGGGCGGCCGGGACGCCGGTGACGGACGAATCGGGACCGGTTTGCGCCATGTCAGTGGCTCGCCCGCTCAACCCGCAGGCCATGCCGATGTCGCCGGGTCAGGTCAATAGATGCCGGACTGTCCGGGCACGAGGTGAAGGTTTCGCGGCTCCTGAGCACGGCTGCGCGGGTTTGCAACCCGGTGACTTCGAAGCCTGTCCCGGCCCTGCGGGTCCGGACCCCACCTGGCCGGGCCCATGGGAACCCCGGGACGAAGGCGAGCGATGCCATTTTGGGGCATCCATGACCCGTGCGGGAATCTGAAGCATTCGTGCAGGGAGTGCCCGGGGCGCCTTGCAGGGGGTTGCCGCGGCCGGCTCAAGCTCGCTTGCCTCAGCGTTCCTCCCGGGGCGTCGGGGCCGGCTCGGGGGCTTCTGCCGGGTTCTGGACAGCGGGCATCCGCGGATCGCCACGGGTGCGTCCGACGGTCCGCGTATGCAGGTGCAGGGCGGCCTTGGCCATCAGGTGCGCGCTGACTGGCGCGGTAATGAACAAAAACAGCGTCACCAGCAGCTCGTGCAGGCTCAACCCGTCAGACAGGCTGAAGTGCAGGGCCGAGGCGACCAGGATTGCGCCTACGCCCAGGGTGGTGGCCTTGGTCGGCCCGTGCAGGCGCATGAAGAAATCCGGCAGCCTGTACAGTCCGACCGAGCCGACCAACGTGAAGAAGGCGCCGATCAGAACCAGCAGGGCGAGAATGACATCGAGCATGGTCGGCTTACTCCATGATGTCGCCGCGCAGCAGGTACTTGCTCAGCGCGACCGTGCCAACGAAGCCCATGACGGCGATCAGCAGGGCGGCCTCGAAATACAGTGCGCTGTCCGAGGAAAGCCCGAACAGGATCAGCAGGGCGATCGAGTTGATATACAGGGTGTCCAGCGCCAGGATACGGTCCGGCACGTCCGGTCCCCTGAGCAGGCGCAACAGGCTCAGGACCAGGGCGAGACTGACCAGGGCGAAGGCAATGGGCAGAACGAGTTCGAGCATCAGGAAAATACCTCACGCAGAGGCGCTTCATAGCGTTGCTTGATCTTGGCGATGTCGGCTTCGTGGTCCTCGACATGAAGCGCGTGGACCAGAAGGGTCCGCTGGTCATCGGAAAGGTCGCAGGAAACCGTGCCCGGCGTCAGGGAAATGGTGTTGGCCAGCAGCGAGATCGCCAGCGGAGAATTCAGGTCCAGCGGCACGTGGAAGAACCCGGGTTCGAGCCGTTGACTTCGACCCAGGATCAGCCGGGACACGACCATGTTGGCGACCAGGATGTCGAAGAGCACCACCGCGACGAACCGGGCCAGCACCGCAGGCCGACGGATCTGCACCACTTCGGGCCAGAAGGCGGAGGTCAGCTTCGGGATGAGCAGCCCCAGAATCAGCCCCAGGACGAAATGACCGGCGCTGAAGCTGTTGTTGAGCAGCATCCAGGTCAGCACCAGAAACGCGCTCAGCAGCGGATGCGGCAGCCAGCGGCGCAGCGTTGCGTTCATCGTTCACCTCCGACGGGTTCGAGGGCAAGCACCGATTGGATGTAGTCGGTCGGCGTGGCCAGTTGCTCGGCCGTGGCGATCATCCACTCGTGGACCGGATGGGCGAACAGCACCATCAGGGGGCTGATGGCCAGCAGCGCGACCACCGGGATCAATGCCGTGTTACTGGTGGCCACGCCCTGTTCGTTCGGGGTGGACAGGGTACGGTAGAACAGCATGGTCCCGGCGCGGGCCATCGCCACGATGATCATGAAACTCGAGACCAGGATGACCGCGTAGATCCAGGCGGTCAGCGGTCCCTCCAAGGCGGCATGCAGGATCAGGAGCTTGCCGAAGAATCCGGACAAAGGCGGCATGCCGGCAATCGAGATCGCCCCGGCAAACAGCAGCGAGCCGACGAATATCGCGTTCGGCATGGCCGGCGCCGGGCTGAATCGATCACCCCGCTCGCCGCGTCCGCGCGCAATGACGTCGGCCAGCAGGAACAGACCCGCCGTGACGACCGTGGAATGGAACAGGTAGTAGAGCGCACCGGCCAGTGCGGCCTGATTGTTCAGGCCCAGTGCGATCAGCAGGGTGCCGATGGAGGCCAGCACCAGATAGGCCACCTGCATGCGCAGGATCCGCGCCGCCATGACGCCGAAGGCTGCCAGGAGCATGGTCACCAGCCCGGTAATCAGCAGCCAGGGTGCGACCAGGTCCACCAGGCCGCCGGGTGCTTCGGCAAACAGGGTGCCATGTACCCGGATAATGGCGTAGATGCCGACCTTGGTCATGATGGCGAACAGGGCCGCCACCGGGGCGCTGGTTCGGGCATAGGCGCCCGGCAGCCACAGGTACAGCGGAAACATCGCAGCCTTGACGCCGAATACGATCAGGAGCAGCAGCGCGGCCGAGGCGACCAGCCCGGCGCGCTCCGCCGGCAATTCCTGGATGCGCGCCGCCATGTCGGCCAGGTTGAGGGTGCCCAGTGCCCCGTAGAGCGCGCCGACCGCGAACAGGAACAATGTCGAGCCGACCAGGTTGATGACCACGTACTGAAGCCCGGCCCGGGTCCGCTTGCGTCCGCCGCCATGCAGCAGCAGCCCGTAGGAGGCGATCAGCAGGATCTCGAAGAAGACGAACAGGTTAAAGACATCACCGGTCAGGAACGCGCCGTTGATCCCCAGAAGCTGGAACTGAAACAGGGGGTGGAAGTGCTGGCCACGGGCGTCGATGCCGGTGGCGACCGCGTACCAGAGCGCCCCCAGGCCGAGGATCGCGGTCAGCAGCAGCATGAGGGCGGACAGACGATCAAGCACCAGCACGATCCCGAAGGGGGCCTGCCAGTTCCCGAGGATGTACACGTGCTGGCTGCCATCGGCCACCAGGCCCATCGAGGCGATCGACATGGCCAGCAGGGCGGTGGTCACCAGCAGGTTCAGCGTGCGTTGCAGCGTCAGTCCACCGCTTCGGGCAAGGATCAGGCCCATGCCGGCGATCAGCGGCACGAGCAGGGAGAGGATCACCGACTGCATCATGCCTGCGGCGCTCCCTGCTTGTTCCGGGGACGCGGTTCAAGTTCGTCCGGGCCGCGGTGCAGGCCGTCGACGTGATCGTTGCCCAGCTCGGCACGGGCCTTGAGTGCCAGCGCGATGACGAACGCGGTCATCCCGAAGGCGATCACGATGGCGGTCAGTACCAGGGCCTGTGGCAGCGGATCGGTGTAGCCGACCGCTTCCGGGTCGATCACGCCGGGCATGCCGGTGGTCAGCCGCCCCATGGCGAACAGGAACACGTTGGCGGCATAGGCCAGCAGCGTCAGTCCGAGCACCACCGGGAAGGTTCGCGCGCGCAGCGTCAGGTAGACCACGGTGGCGGTCAGCACGCCGACCAGAAGGGAAATCAGCAGTTCCATCAGTGAGTTGCCTCAGAGGAAATGGGTTTTTCGGGGGCGTGAGAAAGCTTTCCCAGCTGGACGAGCATCAGCAGGGTGGAGCCGACCACGACGAGGAATACCCCCAGGTCAAATACCAGGGCACTGGCCACCTCGAACTTGCCCACCACCGGCCAGGTCAGGTAGGTGAAGCTGGTGGTCAGGAACGGGTACCCCAAGACCATGGAAACCAGCCCGGTGCCCGTGGCGAAGAACAGCCCGGCAGCAATCACGACGTGCATGTCGATCGGCAGTCGGCGGCTGGTCCAGTCGATGCCGTTGGACAGGTACTGCACGATCAGTGCCACCGCCGCGATGAGTCCCGCGATGAACCCGCCACCGGGCAGGTTGTGCCCGCGCAGGAACACGAATGCAGCCACGGCCAGCATCAGGGGCAGCAGCAGGCGGGTCAGGGTGCGCATGATCGGCGGATGGGCATCCGGCGACCAGCCGCGTCCCTGGGCATCGGCTGCCGGGGCCCGCAGGGACAGGCCCTCAAGCATGGCATAGATGCCCAGGCCGGCGATTGCCAGGACCGCGATTTCGCCCAGCGTGTCGAAGCCCCGGAAGTCCACGAGGATCACGTTGACCACGTTGGACCCGCCACCGCCCGGTTTGCTGTTTTCCAGGAAGAAGTCACTGATGGGGGCGAAGTCCCGGGTCAGGACCGCCATGGCCAGAAGCGTTGCCCCGACGCCCGACAGCACGGCCAGGACCACGTCACGGAAGTGGCGGCTGCCCCAGCGTTCGGCGGGTGTGCCCTGCGGCAGGAAGAACAGCGCCAGCAACAGCAGCACGATGGTGACGACCTCGACAGAAAGCTGCGTCAGCGCCAGGTCCGGCGCGGAGAACTTGGCAAAGCCCAGTGAGATGACCAGGCCGATGACGCCCAGCACGATCAGCGCGACCAGGCGCTGACGGTGCAGCAGCACGGTCGTGATCGCGGCAACCACCAGCGCCGCGGCGGCCACCGCAGTGACCGCATCGACGGGCAGCATGGCCCGGTCGCCGAAAAGCGGGGTGCCGAGCAGCCAGTAGCCGTAGGTTGCGGCCACCAGTCCCGCGCCGATGATCCAGGCAACGGCGTGCTGGAGGCTGCCGTTGTCAAATCGCCCCGTCACCGCGTTCGAGAGGGCGAACAGGCCATTGATCACCGCGTTGAAGGGGACGCGGGCGTCGATTCGCTCCAGGTGACGCTCGTGGAGTGCGAACAGCCGTTCACGGAAGAAGTAGACGCCCACCCCGGTGGTCAGCGCAATGAAGCTCATCAGCAGCGGCAGGTTGAAGCCGTGCCACAGATACAGCCCATACTCCGGCGGGGTGGACTGCAGCACGCCGGTCACGGCCACCGCGAGGATGGGGCCGACGATCAGCGCCGGCACGATGCCCACTGCCAGGCAGAGCACGACCAGCAGGTCAACCGGAATCTTCATGAATCGCGGGGGTTCGTGCGGTGTCTTGGGCAGATCGACCGGCTCGCCGTTGAAGAACACATCGTGAATGAACCGCAGCGAGTAGGCCACCGACATCATCCCGCCCAGGGTGACCAGTGCCGGGATCAGCCAGCTGGCTGCACTGCCCTGACCAAAGTTGATGGCCTCCGCGAAGAACATTTCCTTGGAAATGAACCCGTTGAGCAGCGGCACGCCCGCCATCGCCGCCGCCGCGATCATGGCCAGTACCGCCGTGTGCGGCATGTACTTGAGCAGGCCATTGAGTCGCCGCATGTCCCGGGTGCCGGTCTCGTGGTCAATGATGCCGGCGACCATGAACAGCGACGCCTTGAACGTCGCGTGGTTGATGATGTGGAACACCGCGGCCACCGCAGCCAGCGGGGTGCCGAAGCCGAACAGCAGCGTGATCAGCCCCAGGTGGCTGATGGTCGAGTAGGCCAGCAGGCCCTTCAGGTCGTGCTTGAACAGCGCCGTGTAGGCCCCGAGCAGGAAGGTGGCCAGTCCGGCGGACGACACGATCCAGACCCACTCTGGCGTGCCTGCCAGTGCCGGAAACAGGCGGGCGAGCATGAAGATGCCCGCCTTGACCATGGTCGCCGAGTGCAGGTAGGCCGAGACCGGGGTCGGTGCCGCCATCGCGTGCGGCAGCCAGAAATGGAACGGAAACTGCGCCGACTTCGTGAACACCCCGAGCAGCACGAGTATCAGGATCGTTAGGTACAGCGGGTGATCCTTGATGACGTCTCCGGCCGCCAGCACGTCGCTGAGCTGGTAGCTGCCCACGACGTGCCCAAGCATCAGCACGCCGGCCAGCATGGCCAGACCGCCGCCGCCGGTCACCGCAAGGGCCATCCGTGCGCCCTGGCGGGCATCTCGGCGGTGCTGCCAGTAACTGATCAGCAGGAATGAGCTCAGCGAGGTCAGCTCCCAGAAGACCACCAGCTGGATCAGGTTTTCCGAAAGCACGATCCCGAGCATCGAGCCCATGAACAGCATCATGTAGGCGAAGAAGCGCCCCATGCAGTCGTTTCTGGAAAGGTAATACCGCGCGTACAGGATGATCAGCAGGCCGATCAGCAGGATCATCAGCGCGAACAGCAGCGCCAGGCCGTCGAGCCGGAACGAAAAGCTCAGGCCGATGGCCGGAAGCCACTGCCAGGTCTGGACGAGGGTTTCCCCGCCGAATGGCGCGCCCGCGGAAGGCGCCAGGAACAGAAGCGATGCGGTCGTGAAACCGGCGGCCATCCAGGCGGAAGCCAGCCGGTTGAGTCGCGCCGACCAGGCAGCGAAAGCCGCCCCGACAAAGGGCAGCAGCACGACGATTGGGAGATTCATACCGTGTATTTCCCGGTGATATTCGTTTTCGTCCCGCGCCCACGATGTTCCGGGCACCAAGATAGATTCGGCTGCCCGCAATGTCGGGGGCGGCACGTTCGTTCATGGAAGATCCGGCATGCATCCAGACCTTTCCGTGCAGGGCGATGGATGCCCTGCCGCGCCACGGCGCAAGCCGGCCGGTCGCAAGGCAGACGACGGGCGGTGACCTGCCCGCGCGTTGCTGCACGAGGCCAGGAATGGCTGCGTCCACAGTGTCCATGCTGTGAGGACAGGCGGGCTTGGAGTTTATCACGGGCCGGGGCAGGGAAGGCAGCCTGGCGGCACCGAATGAAGCCATCGGTGCTAGAATCCCGTCTGATACCGAAGGCCCGGCGACACGGCACGTCCCCGTTTGCCGACTATCCGCATATTTACAGGTCCAGTTGAAAAAACCTTGTTATCCCAGCAGCCTCATCCGAATCGCATTCCGCGCGAAGCGCACAACGTTTCCCGAAGGCAGATCAGCCAGAATGCACTGAATGTGCTCTATCGGCTCCAGGATGCCGGTTTTGGCGCCTGCCTGGTCGGAGGCGGCGTGCGCGACCTGCTGCTTGGCAGGCAGCCCAAGGACTTCGACGTGGTGACCGACGCCCGTCCCGAGCAGGTGCGCAGGCTATTCCGGCACGCACGGATCATCGGCCGCCGGTTCAAGATCGTCCACGTCGTCTTCAAGGACGAAGTGATCGAGGTCTCGACCTTCCGGGGCCCGATGGACGACAACACCCTGCGTGGCGAGACCGGCATGATCATCCGGGATAACGAGTACGGCACCATCGATGACGATGTCTGGCGCCGCGATTTTGCCTGCAACGCGCTGTACTACGACATTGCCGACTTCTCGATCATCGACTACACCAATGGGGTCGCGGATGTGCAGCAAGGAAGGCTGCGGCTGATCGGGGACCCGGAGACCCGTTATCGCGAGGACCCCGTGCGCATGTTGCGGGCGGCGCGTTTCCGGGCCAAGCTCGGTTTCGATCTCGACGAGATGACCCGCGAGCCTCTGGCGCGACTCGGTGAGCTGCTCGTCCCGATTTCCTCGGCGCGCCTGTTTGATGAGAGCCTGAAACTGTTCCAGTCCGGTCATGGGCTGGCCTCCTTCGAAACGCTCCGGGAACTGGACCTGTTCAAGTGGCTGTTTCCCGAGCTCGATGCCCAGCTGGACGAGCCCTCCGGGCGCGTCGACCGGCTCGTGCGCGGGGTGCTGGCCAGCACCGACCACCGGGTCGCCGAGGATCTTGGTGTCAATCCGGCCTTCCTGTTCGCGGTATTGCTCTGGGAAGGCGTGCGGCAGCGGATCGAGCGCCTGGCCCACCAGCGGGTCGCACCCGGCGAGGCCATGGAGTTCGCCATCGAGGAGACATTGCGCGCGGCTATCGAGCGTATCGCGATTCCCCGGCGCCTGACCGACATCATGCGGGAGATCTGGATGCTGCAGCCGGCGCTGGGCGTCTGCCCCGATGGTGCCGAGCGCCGGGCGCTGCTGGGGCATGGCCGTTTCCGCGCCGCACTGGACATGCTCTGCCTCCGTGCCGAATCGGGAGAGCCGGTCGGCCAGGCCTGCAAATTCTGGCGGGCCTTCGAGCCGGAACGGGCAGTGCTTGAACAGGCCACGGGCGACGACAAGGGACGCAAGCCGCGCCGTCGACGCCGTCCGCGCAAGAAGAAGCCGGCGTGACTTGTCCGGTCGAATGCGTCGTCGGGGTGGGGGCCAACCTCGGCGATCCCGTCGCGCAGGTGCATCAGGCGGTGGAAGCGCTGGTTCGGCTTCCCGATACCGAGGTCCTGGCTTCGTCGGCACTCTACCTCAACCCGCCGGTCGGGCCACCCGAGCAGCCCGATTACGTCAATGCGGTGGTGCGCCTGGCGACGCGGCTCGGGGCGCCTGAGCTCCTGGACGCCCTGCAGGCACTGGAACAGGCCGCAGGGCGGGTGCGTCGGCGCAGCTGGGATGCGCGCAGTCTCGATCTGGATCTGCTGGTCTTCGGTGACCTGCAGATGGACGATCCACGGCTGACCCTGCCGCATCCGCAAATCGCCCGGCGTCGTTTTGTGCTGGTTCCCTGGCTGGAGGTGGACCCGGAGGCATCGCTTCCCGACGGGCGCCTCGTCGCCGAGCTTCTGCGCACCGCGCCGCCACACCCCTTGCAACGACTTGACGCACCGGGCACGCACGATGCCCGAGAGGATGCCTGATGGCTGATGGAAAACCGGTGAATCTGGTTGCCCTGGCCCGCATGAAGGCGGCGGGCCAGCCGGTGGCGATGCTGACGGCCTACGACGCGAGCTTTGCGCGCGTGGCGGACGAGGCGGGCGTCGACGCCCTGCTTGTGGGGGACTCGTTGGGCATGGTGGTGCAGGGCCACGCGGACACGCTGCCGGTGACGGTTGACGAGATTGCCTACCACTGCCGGGCGGTTCGACGAGGTGCCAGCCGGGCCATGGTGATCGCCGACATGCCCTTCATGAGTTACGCGACCGTGCCCGAGGCGCTTCGGAACGCCGCGATCCTGATGAAGGAAGGGGGCGCACAGATGGTCAAGCTCGAGGGCGGCGGCGAGCAGGTCGAGGTCGTGACGGCGCTGGCGGCTCAGGGTGTCCCGGTCTGCGCCCACCTGGGGCTGCAGCCGCAGTCGGTGCACAAGCTTGGCGGCTACCGGGTTCAGGGCCGGGCGGCGGCCGATGCCGAGCGCATGCTGCGTGATGCGCAGGCGCTGGTGGAGGCGGGTGCCGACCTGCTGGTAGTCGAATGCGTGCCGGCCGGGCTGGCCGCCCGGTTGGCGGCACGAATCCCGATTCCCGTGATCGGTATCGGGGCCGGCAGCCGGACCGATGGCCAGGTCCTGGTGCTGCACGACGTGCTCGGGTTGACCGAGCGGCCGCCACGGTTCAGTCGCTGCTTTCTGGAGGCGGGGCGGGATATCCCCGGCGCGCTCGCGGCCTATGTGACCGCGGTTCGGGACGGATCTTTTCCGACGTCTGCCGAGCAGTTCGACTGACTGCAAGACGCCGGGACGGCCGCTACTCCTCGGTGCGGTCAGTGCTCCCGGCGGGTGCGGACGATGGGTTCGCCGTAGCGGGCCAGGTACTGGCGGTAGTGTTGCGGCGAGAGCACCCGTGACAGGTCCAGTGCCACGCCGTGGTCGGTGAGAAATCCAATGATGTGCCGCGCCCAGGAGGGGCCGTGACTGCAGGCCGTGTAGCTGTCTCCGGGATGTGCCGCACTGTAGCGGGCAGGCCACTGCTCCTGGAGTTCGGCGACCGTGAAGCGGTCCCTGTTTGCGTCGGCCAGGTCGGGATGGGGCAGGTCGAGGGACAACCAGCTGCGCCAGTCCCGGGTACTTTCCAGCATATGGAAACCGCGACCGTGAAGGTACAGGATGGCTCTGGATGCCGCGCCGCTCCCCTCGAGTCGGGCGATCCGGTCGAGTGATTCCGGTGCCGCACTGCCGGCCCGCAGCGCGTCGATCACTTCCTCGCCGGCAATCAGGCGCGCCTGGTGCAGCAGACCACAGTCGGCCAGCCCGTTGAGGAAGGTTTCCCGGACCTGGAAGCGCACCTCGCTGGCCGGCTCCGCCTGTCCCCTTTCCATCTCCAGTGCCTCGAGAAACAGCGCCAGTTCCGAGCGTCCGAGCCAGGCGAGCACGCGCTGTCTGCGCCCTTCACCCAGCATGTTCCACCACTGGCGCCGGTTGGCCGCCTCCTTCGCGGTTCGCGGGTCGCCGGCAATGTCCAGAATCCACTGAAGCCACCGTTCACCGGGGTGGTTCTCGCCGCGGTCGATGACTTCGGCCAGTGCCGCATGTCCGAGGCGCTGGCCGTTTTCGAAGGGCAGGTTGCAGGTCTGGGGGTCGGCAAGCGTTCCGAGCACCGCGGCGTCGGTGCCCGTGGGCGTCGCCGCCAGTTCGTCAAGATAGAAGTGACCCAGGCAAAGCTGTGCAAAACGGCCCTTGAACAGTGCGGTCAACCCGAGGTGGCCGACCCAGGTCAGCAGGTCCTCGTTGCGCAGCCGGGCCTGTTGCGCGATCCGTGCCGGTCCGTCCGGCCGGAGCAGCGCCCCCTGACTGCGTGCCAGCGCGTTCCAGACGCCCCGCGGGGCGGCGGACCGGCGCGGTGTCGGCCAGAGTGATGCCAGGACGTCGGCCAGGGCGGCCCGTGTCGGCCCGGGGCGGTCGAGTTCATCAAAGGCCTGAAGGTACAGTGCCAGCAGGTTCAGGTGCGTCTGACGGGAGAGGCGTGGCGCCTGGGCGCGCGCGAACGCCTCAAGCACCGGCCGGGTCAGCGTCCAGTCGCGAAACTCCGGCTCGACCAGCCACAGATGGCTCAGCGCCCGGGCATCGGCGCGTGAGCGGGGCATGGACTCGGCGAGCAAGGCCGCGCCCTGTTCGCCCAGTTGACGCAGCCTCTGGCAGCGCGCGATGAACCGGTTGCCCTTTCCGGCCGACTGGCGCAGGCGGGCCAGCCTGCCCATGCCGGCAGACCAGCCTTCCAGGCTGCCTCCGGGCCAGTGCGTCCGCAGAACCGGGGCTGGAGGCAGCGGGGTCACGGCGTGAACCCTTCGAGCGTCTGCCCGACGGCCTCGTATTCCAGCCGGTCCGGGCGGCGAATGGTGAAGCGGATGTCTATGCGGCGGTTTTGACGCAATGCCGTCTCGCCCGTGCCAGTCGAGTCTGCCGGCCGGGTGGCCGCATAACCGCTGACCGAGAACAGCGCCTCGCCCTGGTGGTTTTTGAGTGCGCCGAGCTGCTTTTCCTGGGGGAGTTGCTCGTTCCAGAATTCCCACAGGGAAATGGCCCGGAAGGTCGACAGGCCCCAGTTGCCCTTCATTTGCGGGCGGTCCAGCGGGCGCCGGTCGGTGTGTCCCTCGATGAAGATGGTATCGAGATGCTCGATGGCCTTCCCGGAAGTGACCACCTCGGCGATCACTTCCCCGATCTGGCGTGCCGCGGGCTGGTACGCCGGGGCGATCTCGAAGGCCCCGGTATCGAATCCGATGACCGCATCGGAGATGCGCAGCACGCTGTGGTTCTCGCTGATTTGCACATCAATGCCCCGCTCGACCAGGGTCGCGTGAATGCGTTCGAGTACGTCCCGTCGGACTTGCTCGGCGGCTTCCAGCTGCGCAAACTCGGTCTCGAAGCGCTCCTGCAGCGTCTGCAGTTGTCGCTGGCGCTCTACCAGTTGCAGCATCAGGACGACCGCGGCGAGCATGAAGACCACCAGCAGGGCCGCCATGATGTCCGAAAAGGACACCCAGTAGGGGTTTTCCTCGTCGACGGGCCCCTCCCGGCGCTCCCGCCAGCGCATCATGAGCGGGCCTCGAGGTCATCCACCAGTTCACTGAGCGCCTGCACCGTGCAGGTCATTTCGTCCACGAACTGCAGGGTATGCCGGTTCCAGGCCTGCATGCGTTCCTCGACCTGTGCGTTGACCGTGCGGCCGTAACTGTCGAGCCATTCGGCCGAGCGGGCCTCCATTTCGCCGATCATCGCCTGCATCCTTTCCGAGGCGCTGCCTAGCGATGCTTCGAGGTGATCCAAGAACAGCCGCTGCTGTGAAGACAGCCCGTCGAAGCCGTCGCGGGCCCGTTCGGCCGCCTCCAGCAGACGATCGCCGGTCTGCGCGAGGCCGTCGCGCAGGGCGTGCAGACCCTCCAGTGCCCGGGCATGCTCCGAGACCATCTGCCCGCCCTGTTCCCGAATCGTGTCCAGGGTGCCGGTCACCCGTTCCAGGCCGGTGCCCAGGCGTTCGGCGGCCTCGGCCAGATTGCGGGTCATCGTCGCAAGGGTCGTGCTGCTGCCGTCCAGGGTCGCCGCGGCGCCCCCCAGGCTTTCCCGGGTCCGGTCGAGTCCCTCGAGAAGCTGATACTGCTGCTGATTTTGGGCACCGAGGATTTGCACCAGGTTCGCCAGGTTGCTGCCCAGCTCGGCAAGCGCCGCATCCATGCGCTCGGTGCTCTCGCGCATCTGCTGACCCTGGGCGGCACCGGCCTGCTGCAGCGATTCGCTGAACTGGCTCACCAGCCGTTCCAGTCGCTCGCCGGCCATGCTGCCCTGTTGGCGACTGTTTCGGGCCATGTCCTGAAGCATCGGCCCGAGGCTGTCGGCCACCCCGCGTTCAAGCCGTTGCCCCAGCGTATCCAGCGTCTGGGTCATTCGATCGGCCAGGGTCTCGTCGAGCCGACGCAGGGCTTCGTGGCCGAGGCGACCGTACTCGGCCATCTCCAGCAGCGCCTGTTCGACCGCGAGCCGCGGAAAGATTCGCTCGACACGCTGCTGCAGGCGGCCGGCGCGCCACAGCGCACTGCGCTCCAGGAGCTTTTCCGCCAGGTTGAGGACCAGGCTGTAGAACACGCCCCAGACGGAGGTCATGAACGCCACGGCCGCACCGGCAATCAGCTGGTCGATGCCGACCTTGAGCTGCTCGACCTGGTCGGAGCGGACCTGAAGATCCGCCAGCCCGACCGTGAGGCCGACGAAGGTGCCGAGCACCCCGATCGCAACCAGAAAACTGGGGGTGGCCGCCAGCAGGCGGGAGGAGGTGAGGCCGGGGGCCAGGGCTCGGATGTCCAGGACGCGTGCCGGCTCTTCGGTCGAGTGGAGCGTCTGCTGGTCGAGCGAGAGGACCAGGCTGGCGTCGAGCCGGTTCCAGAGCGTTGTGATACCCGGTACCCGGCTGGCGGCTGCCTGTTCGCGCAGGAGGTTGCGCGCCCGAACCGGACCGGACCGCTCGGCCTCGTCGAGCAGGTCCCGGAAGACGTGCATCCTGGTGATGAACAGCAGGTAATGACGAAGCAGGAAGATGCCTGCGATGGCGAGCAGCAGGGTCATGGAGAGCCAGAAGGCGGTCGCCAGCCCGGCCGGTTCCGAGCCGCCCAGCGCGGAGAATTCGGGCAGCAGGTGGTCAAGCAGTTCCATCATGGTTTACGGGTCCGTCCAGGGGTCGCGGGCCGTGCGGCAAGATCGGGTTCAGGCTGGCCGGTGTGGCGGTTTTCGGTGGTTCGCCTCTGAGCCCAGGCAAGCATGGTGGGTGTGAAGAGCAGGGTCAATGGGGTCGCGACCAGCAGCCCGCCGGCGATGGCGGTTGCCAGCTGCACCCAGTACTGGGTAGAGGGCGCCCCGATGCTGAAGTCGCGACCGACCAGGTCGATGGTCAGCGCAAAGACCATCGGCAGCAACCCCAGTATCGTGGTCACGCTGGTCAGCAGCACCGGGCGCAGGCGCTGTGCCCCGGTACGCAGCGCCGCCTCGACCGGTGCGATGCCCCGGGCGCGCAGCACGTTGAAGGTATCGATCAGCACGATGTTGTTGTTGACCACCACCCCGGCCAGGGCGATTACCCCGATTCCGCTCATGACAATACTGAAGGGTTCCTGGCGCAGCAACAGGCCGAGCAGGACGCCGCCGGTGGAGAAGATGATGGCGGTCAGGACCAGCAGTGCCTGGTGCAGGCTGTCGAACTGGGTGACGAGGATCAGGATCATCAGGGCAAGCGCGACCAGGAATGCGGCGCTCAGGAACCGACTGGCCTCCTGCTGTTCTTCCGCTTCGCCCCGGAAGTGCACCTGGACCGATTCGGGTGTCGGGTTGTCGTCCAGCCAGCGCTGCAGGGCGCGGGTTCGGTCGTCCACCAGCGCCCCGGCGACCACGTCCGCCTCGATCGTCAGGCTGCGGCGCCCGTCGATTCGCGAGAGCGTGCCGACCTTCCGGGCCGGTTCGATCTCGACGAAATTCCGGATCGGCACCAGTCCGGCCTGGGTCGGTACCCGCAGATTCATCAGTTGCGCCAGGTGACGGCTGTCATACGGGAAGCGAACCCGGATCTCGACCTCCTCGTCCGCGTCGTCGGGCCGGTAGTCGCCCAGTTGCAGGCCCTGGGTGAGCATCTGCACGGCATTGCCGAGCAAGGACAGATCCGCCCCGTGGCGGGCGGCCTCGCGGTGGTCGATTCGCAGTCGCATCTCGATGCCGGGCGGGGCCCGGTTGTCCTCGATGTCGATGAACCCACCGACCTGCGCCATGCCCTCGCGGACATGATGCACCGTCTCTTCGAGCGTCGACAGGGGCAGGTTTCCATCTGCCGCGGTCAATTCGATCTCGACCGGCCTGCCCTGGCCCGGTCCGCCCTCCTGGACCATGAACTGCAGGCGAACGCCGGGCATGTCGGCCGTCTGCCCCCGCAGTTCGTCGAGAATTTCCGTTGCGGGGCGGCGCCGGTCCCAGTCAATGAATTCCAGTTGCACCAGCCCGATGACATCCTCCGGCAGGCCCTCGCTCAGTCGGTCGCGCTGCGATCCGATGGTGCGTGCATAGATGCTGCGAATTTCCGGATGACCCAGCAGCCGGTCCTGGACATCCCGGACCAGCGCGTCCGCTTCGTGGATGGAGAGATCGCCCCGCGCCTGGATCTGAACCTGGGCAAATCGCGGCTCGACCGAGGGGAAGAAGTCAATGCCGCGGCCATGCTGGCCGTAGGCCTGGAACATGGCTGCCGTGACGGTCACCGCCAAAAGCAGGGTCAGCACCGGGTGGCGCAGGCACCAGCCAAGTGTGCGCAGGTACAGGCCGGTACCGCCGTTCAGCTTAGCGAACCGGCCTTCTTCCGCCGCCAGGATTCGTGCGACCTGCTCGGGGCGGCTGGCCTCCCGGGCCCCGAGCAGGCCGCCCAGGACCGGGATGAAGATCAGGGCCATCGCCAGGGATGCCAGCAGCGTCACGATCACGGTCAAGGGCAGGTAAAACATGAACTCGCCGACCACCCCCGGCCAGAACAGCATCGGGACGAACACCGCCAGGGTCGTCGCCACCGAGCTGGCAATCGGCCAGGCCATGCGCTGCGCCGCTGCCCGGAAGGCCGAGCGACTGTCCTGGCCGGCCGCGAGGTAGCGGTCGGCCTGCTCCACCATGACGATGGCGCCGTCCACCAGCATGCCGACCACCAGGATCAGCGAGAACAGCACCACGATGTTGAGGGTCACACCCATCAGGTACAGCAGCAGGATGCCGGTGAGAAAGGCACCGGGAATCGCCAGCCCGACCAGCCAGGAAGACCGGCCCCCGAGTGCCGCCACGATGGTCAGCATCACCAGCAGGATGGCGGTCAGCACGTTGTTTTCCAGGTCCGTCAGCAGATCGCGGACGTCGCGGGCCTCATCCTGCAGATAGGTGACCTCGAGTCCGCCGGGCCAGCGGGCGCGTTCGGCCTCGATGACTTCGCGGGCAGCGGCAACGGTGTCGAGAATGTTGGCCCCGGCGCGCTTGCGGATCTCCAGGGACACTGCGGGCTGTCCGTCGACGCGGGCAAAGCTCTGCGGGTCCTTGAATACCCGCCGGGCGGTCGCGATTTCGCCAAAGGTGACCACGGTGCCGTCCTCGGCCATGACGGGCAGGTCGAGGACGTCCTCGACCGACTCGATCACGCCGGGCACCTTGAGCGCGATTCGCCCGGCGCCGGTGTCCAAGGCTCCTGCCGCGATGAGCCGGTTGTTGCGCTCGACCGCCGCGACCAATTCCTGATAGGGAAGCCCGTAGGTCTCCATGGTCAACGGATCGACCACGACTTCCAGCACGTCTTCGCGATCCCCGCCGATGACGACCCCGAGTACTCCGGGTATGGCCTCGAGCCGGTCGCGCAACTGGCGAGCCGTTTGTACCAGCGTACGTTCGGGAACCGGGCCGTGCAGGGCAGCGGTCAGCACCGGAAACATCGACAGGTCGACCTCCATGACCTGCGGCTCGTCGGTGCCGGGCGGCAGTTCCGGACGGGCGAGGTCGACCTGCTCGCGCACGTCGGCCAGTGCCCGACGGTTGTCGTGACCGGCCTCGAATTCCAGCCGGATCATTGCGAAGCCTTCGCCGGCGCTGCCGGTCAGCTGCTTGAGCCCGTCCAGTGTCTGCAGTTCGCGTTCCAGGGGACGAATCAGCAGTCGCTCGCTGTCCTCTGGGGAGATTCCCGGATAGGTTGCCGTCACGAAAAACAGCGGGATGTCGATGTCCGGCGCTGCTTCCTTGGCAATGTGGACATAGGCCAGGCCACCGGCGCACAGCAGCGCCAGCAGCACGAGCAGAACGGTGCGGGCACGGGCGAACGCTAAAGCGATCATGGCGCTCATGGCCGCCCCGGAGCGTCTTGTTCCTTCGCGATGGACACCGGGTCCCCGTCGGTGACGAAACCCTGGCCCATCGTGATCAGCCGCGCCTCGTCGGGCAGGCCGCGAACCCACAGCCGGTCGGTCTCGGCGCGGACCGGCTCGATGACGACCAGCCTCGCCCGGGGCTGGTCCTGATCGTCCGTCTCGACGATCTTGACGCCGAGCCGGCCACGGTCATCCTGGGTGATCAGTGCCGGCGAGATCGCGTGTGCCTGAACCCGTTCGACCGGAATGCGCACGGTCACGCTGATCCCCGCCGGAATCGCATGATCCGGGTTGGGCAGCCTGATCTCGGCACGGAAGGTACGTGTCTGCCGGTTCGCCTGCCTGGAAACAAAGATCACTTCCCCGGTGCGCTGGCGCCCGTCAAGGAATTCGATTCTTGCCTTCTGGCCGACCCGGACCTCGTGTATCCGTTGCTGCGCAATGTCCACCACGGCGCGCAGCGGATCGTTGTCGACGAGGCGCGCCAGCCGTTCGCCGGGCTGCACGAAGTCCCCCTGCCGCGCGTTCAGCCTGTCGAGTACGCCGTCGATGGTCGCGCGAATCCTGGTGTGTTCGATTTCCAGCTCGATCGACTCGCGCGCCGCCCGTGCCGCTTCCAGTTCCGCGCGGGCCGCATCGACGCGAAGCCGGGACTGGAAGCCGTCATCCGCCAGCCGCTGCGCTGCCTGGTAGTCGCTTTTGGCCTGGGCGACTGCCGCTTCGGCCTGGCGCAGGCGCGCCTCGCGATCGTCGAGTGCCAGTTCGAGGATCAGGTCGCCCCTGAAAAGCGTTTCGCCTTCGCGAACCGGCTCCCGGGCGACTTCACCGCCGGTCTTGGCGCGCAGGTCGACGACTTGCTCGGGGCGCAGTTCCCCGTGGGCGGTCACGATGCGATCAATCGCCTGCGCGCTGGACCACTGCACACCCACGGACACGGCAGGCGACCTCGGCTCCGGTGGGGCGTGCTCGTCGTCAGCATTTTTCCGGGTCACGCCGGTCACGATCCACACGGCGACCAAAAGGGCCACCGCAAGCACGGCGATTGTCGATCGATGGCGTTGCAGGAAAGGTGGGCGCATGGTTGTACTGCTTGTCGATTGCCGGACCCGGATTTAGCCGGACCCTGTCGGGGGGCGACCCCATGGCACCCGGCGCATCATCAGACCGGCGCGACCGGAGCGCAGGGGACAGGGCTTCGTACCGGGCTTGCCAACGAATACCCCTGGTCGTGTACCGCTGCCCGGGAAAGCAGCACTGGGCAGGCACAGGGCGCGCTGGATCGGTGCACGGCGTCAAAGTTGTGTGCATGAGCCTGGCATCATACCCGAATGCCCCGGGAATCATGCGCCTTCGAGGGCGGCTCCCGTGGGTGCTGTCCGCCGCATCCGGGTCATTCATCCGGGCCGCCCGTTGCCGGGGGCCGTGCTTGAAAAAGACACGATTCCGGCGGCTTGCCGGACCTGGGTATCAGGTTGTTCTAATATAAGCATTATGAATGCTACCATACGAATTCCAGTCGGTTCTGCGCGCCCAGATCCGTGTCGCGGCTGTCCAATGCACCGGACGTGGTGGCGGGTTCGCAAGGCCGGTTTGATTTGCCTGGCTTGACTGGCCCGTATCGGGCCGGGTTACAGGACCGGGCGACACAACGGATTGCTCAAGGAGGCAGCCATGCTGAAGAAATCACTCGGAGAAACCTACAACCCGATGTTCTTTCTCGCGGCCCTGGGGGCCGGCGGGCTCTCGGTGTCGTTTTTCGTGTACCTGATGTTCATGGTGCCGCATCCGGACACCCCCATGGTCACCTTCAATCATCTGTGGCCGATCCTGACCGGCGAGGCGCTGCTGCCCGCGGCGCTGGTGGCGGTGGCCATCGCGGGCATGCTGGTGTTCGGTTACTTCCACTTCCGGCTGCTGTGGTGGAACCTGTCGGAATACCGGCTGTTCCGGCGCACGGCGGCATTCGAGACCCTGTGCAAGTCGAACGCGGAGATCAGCCTGATGGCGATTCCGTTGACGCTGGCGATGACCATCAACGTCCTGTTCGCATTGGGGGCGGCACTGGTTCCGAATCTCTGGCTGATCGTCGAGTACCTGTTTCCCTTTGCGTTGATCGGCTTCCTGGCCGTGGGCGTGTACGCCATGCGCATTCTCGGCGTCTATTTCGTCCGGCTGTTTGTGCACGCCGAGTTCGACTTCTCGAAGAACAACTCCCTCGCCCCGATGGTGGCGATCTTCGCGCTGTCCATGATCGCGGTCGGGCTGGCCGCACCGGGTGCCATGAGTGCCAATCCTGCCATCAATGCGACCGGGATCGCCTTCTCGGTGTTCTTCGCGACGGTCGCGGTTCTGCTGATGGTGGTCAAGCTGGTGCTCGGCTTCGATGCGATGCTCCGTCACGGGGTGCGGGAGGAGGCCGCCGGCAGCCTGTGGATCATGATCCCCATCATGACCCTGCTCGGCATCACCTATGTGCGGCTGATCCACGGGCTTGATCATGGCTTCGGGGACCCGGTCAATCCGGCCGGCATGTTCGTCGTCATGGCGGCGGTGCTCTCGGTACAGGTGCTCTTTGGCCTGATTGGCTACGCGGTCATGAAGGAGCTGGGGTACTTTCGCGATTACGTCAACGGGGACAAGGCCAACGCCGGGGCCTTCGCGCTGATCTGCCCGGGCGTTGCCTTCTTTGTGTTTGGCGTGTTCTTCGTGACCTTTGCGCTGCTGGGCAACGATCTGATCGAGAAGTTCTCGATCACCTATTACCTGTTCCTGATCCCCTTCGTGCTGGTACAGCTCAAGACCATTCAGGTGTTTTTCAGGCTTCGTCAGCGCCTGCTGGTCGCGGATTCCGCCACGCAGACGGTAACGGCGCGGTAGTCCCGCCCGCGTGCGCCGTCGCCGGGCTGCCAAGGACAGGGACTGCGCCTGCTGACTTGGCGCCCGGCCTGCCGTTCGCCCGGCAGTTCATGAAACCAGGACGCTCAAGCCATTGCCCGGGGGCACGTTCACCTTGCGTCCGGCATGTTCGCGCCACGCTGCCAGGATGAATTGATCACGGCGCGGCACCTTGAGTGGTGCCCGCCCGACCACTGATCCATGGTCACCCGGCGCGTTGACTTGATTGCCCGCGGACCAACCGATCTGGTTGCTTCCTGGCGCCTGCCCGGGATCGGCCAGGTCGCCGAAACGGCAAGTCACCGGCAAGCGACGATGGCCGGCCTGCCAAGCGCCCGGATTGTGCCTGAGTCGTGACTCATGCAGGATGTGACCGAGAATCGCTCCCGGGGCGGGCGCAATGGCATGCACCGGTATCAAGCCGCATGAGGATGGCCACCCGGGCAGGCCCGCTCCGTCCGTGGCAGGTACGCGCTTGAGGTCTGGGGGCGCTCGAAAAGCCACAATGCGGTTCTGCAAGTGTTTTTGGGGAATCCGGGCATGAATGCTCCAGGTCCCCGACTGGGGTCTGGATACCCAGGCTGGCGACCGTGCGCGCCCCGCGGTGTGTCGTGCGCGGGGCGCATCAAGCCTTGGGCCCCTCCCCAAACACGGTGTCATTTTGTCATCAGCGTGAAACACGGGCGGCCTAGCCTGATGGCGCCTGGGATTTGGTCGTGCAAACCCGGCATAGATAGCATCTTTTACACTTTCAAGGGGTTAGTTCAGCAATGAAAGTCAAGTTCAGCAAGGTTGCAGCCGCCGTCATCGCCGCCGGTTCCATCGCCGCCACCGCACCTGCCATGGCGCGTGACACCATTCAGATCGCCGGCTCGTCCACGGTCCTGCCGTTCGCCTCCATCGTGGCCGAAGAATTCGGCAACGCCTACGCCGAGTTCAATACCCCGACGGTAGGTTCCGGTGGTTCCTCCGGCGGTCTGCGTCAGTTCTGCCAGGGCACCGGCACCAACACCATCGATGTGGCGAACGCCTCTCGTGCCATCAAGGAAAAAGAGATCAAGGCCTGCGCAGAAAAAGGCGTTGAGAAGATCATCGAAGTGCAGATCGGCTACGACGGCATCGTGTTCGCTTCGAATGCCGACAGCGGCAGCTTCGCCCTGGAGCCGCACCACGTCTTCCTGGCTCAGGCAGCCAAGATTCCGATGGATGGCAAGATGGTCGACAACCCGCACACCCGCTGGTCAGAGATCGACTCCAGCCTGCCGGACCAGGAGATCACCCTGGCCATCCCGGGCACCAACCACGGTACCCGTGAAGTCTACGAAGAGAAGGTCGTCATCCCGGGCTGCAAGAGCATGCCGGGCGTGAAGGACATGGCCAAGGACGAGATGAAGAACTTCTGTCTGGACATGCGCACTGATGGCCGCGTGATCGAGATCGCCGGCGACTACACCGAGACCCTCGGCCGTCTTGAGTCGAACAAGGATGCCGTTGGCGTCTTCGGCCTGTCGTTCTACGACCAGAACCGTGACCGCCTGCAGGTAGCCACCGTAGAAGGCGTCACCCCGTCTCTGGATACCATCATCTCCGGTGAGTACCCGGTTTCCCGCCCGCTGTTCTTCTACGTGAAGGGTGAGCACATCGGCGTGGTCCCCGGCCTGAAGGAGTACGCCCTGTACTTCGTCAACGAGGCGGTTTCCGGTTTCGGCAGCCCGCTTGAAAGTGCTGGCCTGATCCCGCTGAGTGACGACGAGCGTGCGGAAATCACCGCCAATATCGAGGCCGAGAAGGTCGTTTCCAAGTAAGTCGTCTTGCTGATGGCATGACGCAGGCCGGGGCGGTTCCAGCCCCGGCCCACAGATTTCCGATGACTGGCACGTCCTCCGGGCGTGCCGGTTGTCAAACGGGTTCGGAAGCATCATGAATACACTTGTCGTGCTCGCCATCATCCTCGCCGTGATGGCCATTGCGTACCAGTTCGGCACCGGGAAGGCCCGACGCGCGCAGGCTGCCACGGCAGACGGGCGTGCGCACTCCCGACCGGTCTACCACGGCATGAAGCTGGCCTTCTGGGCAGGCTTCCCCGCAGTTGCACTGTTTGTGGTGTGGAATGCCTTCCAGCCGAACGTGATCGACGCAATCGTTCTCGATTCCGTACCCTCCGAAGTGGCCGAGCAAATGGACGCGGTGGACGAGCGCAATGCCCTTCAGCGCATCTACAACCTGTCCACCGATTTCGGGGTGGCGGACCAGGCGAAGGAGTGGGAGGTCGAGGCCGCTGAAACCATGAAGGGGCTCCGGCAGCTGGGCTACACGCTGCTGGCCGGGCTGATGGCCGCCTCTGCGCTGATTGCCTTTCTGGTGCTCTATCCGCGCATCTCCCCTGCAGGACGGGCGCGAAACCATGTCGAGCGAATTGTCCGGGTCGTCCTGATTCTCTGCTCCACCGTGGCCATCCTGACCACGCTTGGCATTGTGCTTTCACTGCTTGGCGAGACAATCCGCTTTTTCCAGTACATCCCGGCGGCCGACTTTTTCTTCGGCACGACGTGGAACCCGCGATTCGTCACCGTGGGTGCGGAGGAGCAGGGGCGGTTCGGCATGCTGCCGCTGGCTGTGGGCACATTCCTGATCGCGCTGATCGCCTTGCTGGTGGCCGTGCCGATTGGCCTGATGACCGCGATCTACCTGTCGGAATACTCGCCGGGCTGGTTCCGGGCGGGGGCCAAACCGGTACTCGAAGTGCTGGCCGGCATCCCGACGATCGTGTACGGATTCTTTGCCCTGATCACGGTTGGGCCGTTTCTGCAGTCGGTCGGCGCGCTCGTCGGCCTGGATATCCGGGCCACCTCGGCGCTGACCGCCGGCGTAGTCATGGGGATCATGTTGATCCCGTTCATCTCATCCCTGTCCGACGACATCATCACGCAGGTGCCCCGGTCGATGCGTGACGGCTCGCTGGCGTTGGGCGCGACGCGCTCGGAAACCATTACCAAGGTCGTGCTTCTGGCGGCTTTGCCGGGGATCGCGGGCGCCATCCTGCTGGCCGCCAGTCGCGCCATCGGCGAGACGATGATCGTGGTCCTGGCGGCGGGCAACGCACCGGTCCTCACGGGCAACCCCTTCGAGGCGGTGAGCACCTTCACCGTGACCATTGTCAACCAGTTGACCGGGGACAACGACTTTGCCAGTCCCCAGTCGCTGGTCGCTTTCGCACTGGGCCTGACCCTGTTCGTCATTACCCTGCTGCTCAACGTCGCCGCACTGATGATCGTCCGGCGTTTCCGTGAACAGTACGAATAAGCCGAGTAACCGAAGATGTCTGTACAAAATCACCCCGGCTCTGGCAGCGACTTCGTTCGCGAGCGCGTGCGCGCCTCGCTCAAGAGGCGTCATGCACGCGAGCGCCGGTTCAAGGCCATGGGTCTGGCTGCGGTAATCACGGGGCTTGCGTTTGTCGTCATCCTGTTCGCGACCATCCTCAAGGCCGGCATCCCTGCTTTCTGGCAGGCGCACATCACCCTGGACGTGTACTTTGATCCGGAGGTGATCAAGGTTGACGAGAAACCGGTCCAGGAAGCGGACGAATCCCTGGCAGCGTACGAAGCCCGGCTGAACGCCTGGAAGAACCGCCTGAATCTGGTCAACTACAATAAGCTGATCGCGTCTTCGATCGCGGAGTACATTCCGGGCGCGGATGAAGGGCGCAATATCCGGGATGCCATTGAACTGGTCACCTCCGGCGAGCGCTTCACCCTGCGCCAGATGATCATCGACGACCCGTCCGTCATCGGTCAGACGCGTACGGTGACCTTGCTTGCCTCGGCGAACGTGGATGTCTGGCTGAAGGGCAATATCGACCGGGACCTGGCGGATGATCGTCAGCAGTTGAGTGCACAGACGCGGGCCTGGGCGGACGAGCTGGCAGAGATGGGCGTGATCGAGCAGAAGTTCAGCACCGCGCTGTTCCTCAATGCCGACTCGCGCAGTTCGCTCGCTTCGGCCGGTCTTGCCGGCGCGTTCATCGGCTCGCTGTTCATGATGCTGATCGTGATCGTGCTCTCGGTCCCCATTGGGGTGGCCGCAGCCATCTACCTGGAGGAATTTGCGCCGCAGAATCGGATAACCGATTTCATTGAGGTGAATATCAACAACCTGGCGGCTGTGCCCTCCATCGTCTTTGGTCTGCTTGGTGCGGCGGTGTTCATCCAGACATTCGATCTTCCGCGCTCCGCGCCGGTGGTTGGGGGTCTGGTGCTGACCCTGATGACCTTGCCGACCATTATCATCGCGACGCGCGCCGCCCTGCGCGCGGTGCCGCCCTCCATTCGCCAGGCGGCGCTCGGGGTGGGTGCTTCGCGTGAACAGACGGTGTTCCATCATGTTTTGCCGCTTGCGGTGCCGGGTATCCTGACCGGCGCGATCATCGGGGTCGCGCAGGCACTCGGCGAGACGGCACCCTTGCTGCTGATCGGCATGAGCGCTTTTGTTGCGAGTGTCCCGACCAGTCCGTTCGAACCTTCGACGGCGCTGCCCGTCCAGATCTACCTGTGGCAGGGCAATGAGCTGCGCAACTTCTTCGAGGCGCGGACCTCGGCAGCCATCATCGTGCTGCTTGCCCTGATGATCACCCTGAACGCGACGGCCATCTTTCTGCGCAAGCGCTTCGAGCGTCGCTGGTAAGCCCCATTTTCGGTTGAGGACAACGAACGATGAGTGAGAACAACGCCACCATAGCCGACTCCACGGTATCCGGAGTCCAATTTGCCGAAGAGGCACGTCAGGGCGACCACCATGTCAAGATGCGCTCCGAAGATGTTCGCGTCTTCTACGGGGACAACGAGGCACTGCACGGAATCACCCTGGACGTGCGTCAGAACGAGGTGCTTGCGCTGATCGGTCCTTCAGGCTGTGGCAAGTCGACCTTCCTGCGTTGCCTGAACCGCATGAATGACACCATTGTGGGTGCGCGGGTCACCGGTCAGGTGACCCTTGAGGGGCAGGACATCTACGACAAGTCGCTGGACGTGGTTCAGCTGCGCGCCCACGTGGGCATGGTGTTTCAGAAGCCGAACCCCTTCCCGAAGTCGATTTACGAGAACATCGCCTACGGGCCGAAACTGCATGGCCTGGCGGACAGCAAGGCCGACCTCGACGAGATTGTCGAGAGCAGTCTGCGAAAGGCCGGGTTGTGGGAGGAGGTCAAGGATCGGCTGGAAGCCTCGGGAACGAGCCTTTCCGGCGGTCAGCAGCAGCGCCTGTGCATTGCCCGGACGATCGCCGTCAACCCGGAAGTGATCCTGATGGACGAGCCTGCTTCCGCCCTTGACCCGATTGCCACGTCGAAGATCGAAGAGCTCATGTTCGAGCTCAAGGAGCAGTACACGATCGTGATCGTGACGCACAGCATGCAGCAGGCGGCGCGCGTTTCCGACCGCACGGCATTTTTCCACCTCGGCGATCTGGTCGAGCTGGACAAGACCAAGAACATTTTCACCAATCCGCAGGATCAGCGTACCGAGGACTACGTTACCGGACGCTTCGGCTGACCGGTCCTGGTCGCCGATATCGCCATGTGAGGAAGCAAGCGGCGCACCCAAAAGGTGCGTCTGCTTGCGCTTCTGCGCTTTTTTGGTTATCTTTCTTGGTCATTTTGTCACGCGTGATCGTGACTTTATCGTTGCCTGCGCACGCGCGAGTCGCGCGCGGCCTGTGTGCGGCGCTGGCCTCGATTCAGGGCGTGTGGACAAACCCGGTAACTGGGTTTGCTCAAGGGTATGGCTCGTGGGCACGCTGCACACGGGCCAGTCGCTCACGCGGTTGAATCGATCGGATGTGGTTTTCCCCAAAGGCACCCCGAACGGTGTTTCGACGACCGTTCATTCCAGGGAGGGAGCCGCCCCGTGGTTGTCTCGGGGCCGCGATCCCCGCGGGTAGCACCTTCCGTGCGCCCGTCTCCATACGCTTGACCGTGATCAGCGTGTCCATTTTCTGAAGGGTCGTGCACGCCTGCGAAACCCTTCGTACCCAAGGCGGCGCGACTGCGCCCAGGGGTATAACACCGGAGGCTCTATGAATTCTGCTGTCGTACAACTCAAGCGCAAGGACGAGATTGTCTCGCCGCCGCCCGAATCCATCACCCGGGAGCCGGAGGCGTTCAAGGTCTACACGGACCGTCAGATGGACCGGATCCCGCAGCTGGCGAAGCTGCCGGAACAAACCCGCTTCGACATGAAGGTGGTGGCGAGCGTGCTGCCATTTCGGGTCAACCAGTACGTGATTGACGAACTGATCGACTGGGACAATATCCCTGAAGATCCGATCTTCCAGCTGGTCTTTCCGCAGCGCGGGATGCTCAGGCCCGAGATGTACGAGCGGATGGCCGCTCTGCATCGAGAAAATGCCGACCGCAAGCAGATTCAGGCGGTGGCGCACGAAATGCGCATGGCCTTGAATCCGCACCCGGCCGGCCAGTTGGAAATGAACCTGCCCATGGTTGACGGCGAGATCGTCGAGGGTCTGCAGCACAAGTACCACGAAACCGTGCTGTTCTTTCCCAGTCAGGGGCAGACCTGCCACAGCTACTGCACGTTCTGCTTCCGCTGGGCGCAGTTCGTGGGCGACAAGGAGCTGCGCATCGCCTCCAATCAGGCCGATCAGCTCCACGCCTACCTGGCGCAGAACGGGGGAATCACCGACCTGTTGATGACCGGTGGCGATCCGATGATCATGAAGACCAAGCATCTCGAGAACTACCTGTCTCCCCTGGTCGAATCCCGCTTCAACCATATCCAGACTGTCCGGATCGGCACCAAGGCGTTGACCTTCTGGCCGCATCGGTTCGTGAACGATGCCGACTCGGACGAGCTGATCGCCTTGCTCGAGAAGCTGGTGGCTGCCGGCAAGCATGTTGCGATCATGGCGCATTACAACCACTGGCGGGAGCTCACGACCGACATTGCCCACGAGGCAATCCGTCGCATCCGGGATACCGGCGCCGAGATCCGGGCCCAGGGTCCTTTGCTGGCGCACATCAACGACAATGCGGATGACTGGGCCAGGCTCTGGAAGGAGCAGGTTCGGGTCGGGATCATTCCCTATTACATGTTCGTGGAGCGCGATACCGGCGCCCAGCACTACTTCGAGGTGCCCCTTGCCCGCGCCCACCAGATCTACCGCGATGCGATGAAGCAGGTCTCCGGCCTAGCCCGCACTGCGCGCGGCCCCTCGATGAGCGCGGGCCCCGGCAAGGTCGAGATTCAGGGCGTGGCCGAAATCAAAGGCGAAAAGGTATTCGTCCTGCGGTTCATCCAGGGCCGCAACAGCGATTGGGTTCAGCGCCCCTTCTTTGCCAGGTACGACGAGAAAGCGACCTGGCTCAACCACCTCAAGCCGGCCTTCGGGGAGTCGGAGTTCTTCTTCGAGGAGGAATACCGGGCGATGAGACCAGTCTGACCGGCGCGGCCCGCGAGGGCAGGTGATCGCGGGGCGGGTGACTGCAAGCAGGGCCCTGGCATGGCTCGACCGGGGCCGTGAACCTGCCCGGGCGTGGTTGGCAGACGTCGCTGACGTGAAGCGCGGTGTCAGCAGCGGTTGCACCACACCCAGCCGGTGCGAACGGTGCGCGGGCCGTTCAGCATGGAAGGGTCGGGGGACCGAAGCTGCCCACGCCAGGGCCAGTCGTCTATTCAAAACCCGGATGCTTGCCACCTGGATCAAAAAGCCGTCCGCCCGTGCCGGGCGGACCGATTGGGATGCACGGGCCAGTCAGCGCTCCGGGTTTTGCGCGATCCACTCCGTGATCCGAGTCTTGATCTGGTCCCGTATGACCCGAACCCGATCCAGCGCCTCGGCGTCGTCGCCGGCGATATTGGCCGGGTTCTCGAACGGCCAGCGCAGCGTGTGGCGCACCCCGGGAAACACGGGGCAGTTCTTTTCCACCGCCCGCTCACAGACGTAAATCACGTAATCGTACAGGCGGTGCTCACGGAAGAACTCCATGATGTCGTCTGCCTTGGCACAGGAGAGGTCGATGCCGTCCTCCGCCATCAGCCGGACCACCCGGGGGTCGATTCGGCGTGGCTCGAGGCCGGCGCTTTCGGCCTCGAAGCGGTCTGCCCCCAGCGTATTGAGATAGGCCTCGGCCATCTGGCTGCGCGCGCTGTTGTG
>JBKHDT010000027.1:0-29295 GCA_046541195.1 Halothiobacillaceae bacterium
CGGGCCGGAACGGGCAAAACCCGGGTGCATCAACCCCGGCGCGGTCGCCCCGACCACTCGATGCCGGATGCGGCTTCGCCTTATCCGGCCTACATCGCTCATCCGGCCTACGTCGCGGTGGGCGACCCTGTCGCGCAGCAAAGCTGCGCTCCCACACCACGTTTCGCCGTAGGAGGCCGGCTGTGCCGGGCGACAAACCACGCCAAGGCCCGGACCGCGCGTTCCCCGTCCCGTAGGCCCGATAAGGCCACAGGCCGCATCGGGCAAAATCCCCAACCCCACCCGCAGGCCCGATCAGGCCGCAGGCCGCATCAGGGAAAAAACCGTAGGATGCGGTGCGCGTAGCAAACCGCATCACATCCGCGGCCCGAGACGGGGCAAGAAGCCTTGAGCGTTGATTGACGCGGTTCGAACCCGTAGGCCCGGTAAAGCCAAAAGCCGCATCGGGCAAAATCCCGGATGGTGGTGGCGGGCTGGCACGGGCAAAACCCGGGTGCATCAACCCCGGCGCGGTCGCCCCGACCGCATCAATGCCGGATGCGGCTTCGCCTTATCCGGCCTGCGTCGCGGTGGGCGACCCTGTCGCGCAGCAAAGCTGCGCTCCCACACCACGTTTCGCCGTAGGAGGCCGGCTGTGCCGGGCGACAAACCACGCCAAGGCCCGGACCGCGCGTTCCCCGTCCCGTAGGCCCGATAAGGCCACAGGCCGCATCGGGCAAAATCCCCAACCCCACCCGCAGGCCCGATCAGGCCGCAGGCCGCATCGGGGAAAAAACCGCAGGATGCGGTGCGCGTAGCAAACCGCATCACATCCCCGGCCCGAGACGGGGCAAGATGCCTTGAGCGTTGATTGATGGGGTTCGAACCCGTAGGCCCGGTAGAGCGAAACGCCGCATCGGGCAAAAACCGGGATGGTGGTGGCGGGCTGGCACGGGCAAAACTCGGGTGCATCAACCCCGGCGCGGTCGCCCCGACCGCTCGATGCCATCCCATCTACGCCGGATGCGGCTTCTTGTACGCGGTGGACGTTCTCGAAGTCCCGCATGGCGGGGAGGGCTTTTGAAGGGCGTCATCAGGAGAAATACCGGCTTGCCAGGGCGTCGTGGATGCGACTGGAGCCAACCTGCAGTTGATCGACAAATCGATTGAGCTGTTCCGGGTTGCGGGCCAGGGATTCGATCTGTGCTGTGGTCAGTTGCCGGGCGAGGTCTTCGGCCACCGCCTGAACCTGTTCATGCTCCGGCAACTGCTTCAACACCTGCAGGAAGTCCTGCAGGCTGCATGCGACGGATCGGGGAAAGGCTGTATCCTGCAGCAGAAAGCGCAGTACATCCGGTCCGCGCACCCGCAGACGGACCTGCTGCCGGTACATCTGGTATCCGGTGACGGACTTGAGCAGGCTCATCCACTGCAGGCTTTCGAAGGGCTGCAGGTCATCCCCTGCGTGGGGCAGCAGGTTGGCCGAGCGTACATCGATAATGCGCGTGGTCATGTCGGATCTTTCCAGACGGCTGCCCAGCAGCAGAAAGCGGCGCACCTGGGTATGGCTCAGCGAACCGTCAATCAGCCCCGTGACGGTCTGGCAGCTGCGAATGACCCGCTTGAGAAACCGGTCGCGGTTGCGCGGAGTAATGCCCAGCTCATATTGCCGTGCCATGTCGAGATAGAGCTGGTTGACCTCCTCCCAGGCTTCACGGGGCATGACGTCGCGGCTCATGCGCAGGTTTTCCCGGGCCATGGCCAGCGAAGAGAGGATCGAGCTGCCGTGGCGACGGTCGCCGCAGAGGAAGCTCAGCACCGACGATTGATCATTTTGCCCGTAGAGTTCCTCGAACAGGGCCTTGTTGCCGAATATATCGATCAGCGAATCCCAGTCCAGCCGGTCGGTGGCGGGAAAATCCAGGAGCAGGTGCGTGCTGACACTGATCAGGCGCGCGGTATCCTCGGCACGCTCGATATAGCGCGCCAGCCAGTAGATGTTTTCTGCAACCCGTGAAAGCATCCTCAGTGCCCCGCCTGCGGTGCAAAGGGGCCGTCGAGAATCCAGGTGTCCTTGCTGCCCCCGCCCTGGGATGAATTGACCACGAGTGAGCCGGGCTTCAGCGCCACGCGCGTCAGTCCGCCGGTGGTCACGTAGGTGCCTTCGCCGCTGAGAATGAACGGGCGCAGGTCGACGTGACGGGGTTCGAGGCCTGACTGGCAAATGGTCGGTGTCGTCGACAGGGCGAGGGTTGGCTGAGCGATGTAGTTTCGGGGGCTGGCCTGGATCAGCCGGGCAAAGTGCTGCTGCTCTGCCACTGTGGCGTGTGGCCCGATCAACATGCCATAACCCCCCGATTCGTTGGCCGGCTTGACTACCAGCTTGTCGAGGTTGGCCAGAACGTGACGTCGTTCGTTTTCACGCATGCACAGGTAGCTGGGCACATTGGGCAGCAGCGGTTCCTGATCGAGGTAGTAGCGGATGATCTGTGGCACCAGTGCATAGACCACCTTGTCATCCGCAACGCCGGCGCCGGGGGCGTTGACCAGGGCGACCTGCCCGCGACGCCAGGAACGCATCAGTCCGCGCACACCCAGCGTGGAATCCGGATTGAACTCTTCCGGGTCGAGAAAGAGGTCATCGACCCGCCGATAGATGACATCGACGCGCTTGGGGCCGTCGATCATCCGCATGTACACCCGGTCGTCATCGTCGACGTACAGGTCGCGCCCTTCGACCAGTTCCACGCCCATTTGCTGGGCCAGATAGGAATGCTCGAAATACGCCGAGTTGTATATCCCGGGCGTCAGCACCACGATTTGCGGATCATCCCCGGGGCGGGGTGACATCGAGGCGAGCATTTCATAGAGCTGGGCGCAGTAATCGTCGACCGGCTGGATGCTGCCGGTGGCGAAGAGCTCCGGGAGTATCCGCTTGGTGACATTGCGGTTCTCGAGCATGTAGGACACCCCGGAAGGGACGCGCAGGTTGTCCTCCAGCACATAGAGGGTGCCGTCCCGGTCACGGACCAGGTCGGAGCCGCAGATGTGCGCCCAGATGCGCCGCGGCGGACAGGCCCCGACGCACTGGGGCCGGAAATTGGCCGATTCGGCCAGGATCTCCGCGGGGAAGATGCCATCCTTCACGATCTTCTGCTCGTGGTAGAGATCGTCGATCAGCAGGTTCAGTGCCTGAACCCGCTGCTTCAACCCGGCCTCGATCCGTTGCCATTCGCCCAGCGGGATGATCCGCGGCAGGATGTCAAAGGGCCAGGCGCGGTCGATCTGGGCGCCTTCGGAGTAGACGGTGAAGGTAATGCCCATTTCGCGGATGGCCAGTTCGGCCGCCTGCTTGCGCTGCAGCAATTCATCGGCATCGAGCTGTTCGAGGTACTGACACAGCAGGCTGGCGGCCGAGCGCGGCTGCCCCGGCGAGGCCAGCAACTCGTCGTAGAGTCCCGGACTGTGGTAGTCCATGCAGTCGATCTTGCCCATTGCGCGCCCTGGCTTGATGTCTGGTCACTTCGCTGATCCCGGACAAGGCTGCAATATGCGCGCCAATCATTCGGTGCGGCCGTGGATGATGCGGTGTACCAGCGCCAGCTTGTTGATGGCGGCGGGGGAAAGCACGAACGGGTAGAGCGGGGTTTGCCCCATGCTCTGGCTGAGGCTGTTGAGGGCGTAGGTCAGGGGCAGCCACTTGTCGACAAGCTCTTCGAGCGTGATCGCCTGGTAGGGATCAAAGCCTTGATGCAGCTGCATCTGTGGGGTGTCCGGCAGCCAGGGCTGCAACTGCAGGCCGAACTGCCAGGCGGTTTCGAGGGTGTCGAGCAGGTGCAGGTAGTGCGACCAGGTCTCTGCCCAGTCCTCCCAGGGATGGCTGCTGGCATAGGCGCTGACGTAGTAGTCCTGCCAGTCGCCGACCGGGCCCTGCTCGTAATGGTATTGCAGGGCGCCCAGGTAATCGCGCCGTTCGTCACCAAACTGCTGGCGAAAGACCTCCAGCCAGTGGGTGTCCCGGACGAGGCGTTCCCAGTAGTAATGCCCCGATTCGTGACGGAAGTGCCCCAAAAGGGTGCGATAGGGCTCGGCCATCTGGCTGCGCAGCCTTTCTCGCTCGACCGGATCGGCTTCGGCCACGTTGATGGTGATCAGGCCTGCCGCATGCCCGGTCATGACCCGGCCTTGCTCGTTGAATTCGGGCAGGTCTTCGAGAAAATCAAACGCCAGTCCTTCGGGGTGCTCCCAGCGCGCCTCCAGGGGGAGCTCCAGGCGCAGCAGGCTGAACAGCAGGCGGCGCTTCTGGGTTTCAAGCTCCTTCCAGAAACCCAGATTCCGGGGCTTGTCGAGGTTGGGCAGCGTCCTGGTCAGGCGGCAGGACAGGCAGTAATCGCCGTCTTCTTCCGGACCCAGCATCCAGTTGCAGACACCCTGTTCGGTCAGATTGCGACAGGGCCGGTAGCGGCGGTCCTGTTCCCGGTCGTCAAGGGCTTGCCAATAGCCTGTTTTCAGGTCGACAAAGGCCAGAACCTCACGTTGCCGGGGCAGGAAGCCCAGCAGTGAACCACAGCGGGTGCAGTGGGTGTTTTCAAAATAGACCAGCTGGCGACAGCAGCTGCAGGCAAAGATCTTCATTTTTTCGGGAGCCTCCCGTGAGTGACCGGCCATGAATCCGGCCGGTCGTCGCCGGCGATGAGGCCCGTGCCCTTTCGGGCCGACGTGTCGGATGCAGCAAGGAGCATACCGGATGCCGCCCGGATCTGCCCGCGGCGGCGCTGCGCGTGCCGGGCCTGCCTTGGGCGGACGCCTCATGGAGTATGCTTGGTCGTCAGGGCGCATCAAGGCAATCTCGGCGCGAAGGCTTCCTATTGCCGATTGGGGCATGGATGCCGCAAACGGCGTCCCGGGTATCGACCCGGGGCCTTCCATGGTCCAGGCCGGCCCTGCCGGCCAGGGCCCTCGATGCGCCCGTGGCAACAGCCGGTACATTGCGAGGCCCGGCCGGCGTTTATGGCAGGTACATGCCCGCGAGGGCATGGAGGGCCTGGTGGCGCGTTTTCCGGGGCATCCTGCCGGTTTGGTTGAACCGGGTCATGGCCAGGCTTGAAGAGGCAAGATTTGATTTTTGAAACTGAAGACAGGGCCGGTCCCGTAGGGCCGCTGTTGCGGCCGGTGTTCTCGGTCATGGTGGGCGGACACCGTCGGCAGCGGCTGGAACGCAACTGGCTGGGCCGGGGCGATGCGGAGCTTCGCGCGAGGAACCTGCGCGAGACGCTGCTGCATGTGCTGAAGTCTCTGCACGAGCGGGCCTCGCTCGCCTTTGGCCGGGCGACCGATGTGTATGGCCAGGTTCGCCCGCAGATGCGGCTGCTGACCGGGCAGGCATCCGGGACCGACCGGCTGGCAATCGGGCTCGCCGGGGAGGCCGGTTACGCGCTGCACGTGCTGCTGCCCCATGACGCGGACGAGTGTCCCGACTGCGATCCGGAAACCTTTGTGCAGATCGAGCGGGGCGTCTCCATGGGCATGCCGCGGCTCGACGTGCATGGGCAGGAGGACGAGCGGGCGTTCAGGTTTCGCGACGATCTGGCGCTGCACTTCTCCGATGTCCTGGTCGCGGTCTGGGATGGCCGGGAACCCGAAGCTCTGCTGGACAGTGGCACCGCGGCGATGATCCGGGACGCGTTGCTGCGCCGCCAGCCGGTCGTACTGTTGCAGCTGGACGCCGACCGCGACTGGCCCAGGGTGCGGGTTGTCGATCCGGCCGCGCTGACCGATGCCTGGCTGATGGAGCTGAGGGTCCTCGATCCGGACGCGCAGATGCTGCTGGATGTGTTCCGTGATCCGGATCATGGTGCGCTGGGTGCCTGTCTCGACATGTGGATCGAGGGCATCCTGCTGCCCTTCGAGCCGGCAAGGAACCCTCAGACGGAGGAGAACCGGCTGCTCGCCCGCATTCGGGCCCAGCGGTCGGTCAGCGTCTACCTGTTTCAGTGGGCAGCATGGCTGCTCTCGGCGCTGGGGCTGCTGGCGGCGCGTCCGCGCCCGCTAAACGTCTGGGCCTGGCTCAAGGGCATCTGGCTGTGGCTGCGGGTAATGCTCGATCCGCCCTCGAGGAGCCAGCCGCTCCGGGTGCTCGAGATTCTGGGCGACCGGCCGGTTTCACACCGGTGGCAGGAGGATCTGCTGCATCGGCTGCATGGTTTCTTTTCCCAGCTGGCGCGCCTGTCACCGCGCCAGGCCCTGCGGGCGTTGCGCGGTCCGGCACGGCCAAACCGCTACGAGGACATCCGCCCCGGCCCGGCCATCCGGGCAGTACACCCGATCGAGGAGCCGGCCTTCGAGGCGGCCTTCAACTGGTCCGACGCGCTGGCAATCCGGTATGGCAGGCGGTACCGCGACGATACCTGGATCATTTACTACGCCGCCGCGTTCGCGGTGTTTTGCGCGGTGGCCGGCGCCATCCACCTGTGGCCGGCGGCGAAGGAGGGGATTCCGACCTTCTGGATCTTTCTGGAATTCATCCTGCTGCATTTCATCGTGCGCCGGGTGCTCAAGGCGCGCTTCCGTGACGACCACGGTCACTGGATCAGCTTTCGCTTCATTGCCGAGCAGCTGCGCTACCTGCGGTTCGGCTATCCGCTGCTGGTCGTGCCGTCGGTGTTCTCGCAGCCGAACTGGCATCCCGACCCGGAAGCGACGGCCAATCACCCGATGCGGCTACAGAGCGCGGAGCTGTGGATACTGCAGCGGATGATGGTTGCCGAGGGCCTGCCCCGAGGTCGTGGCGGCGCGCGCGTCTATCACATGAGCCGGCATGTCGGCGGCACGCTTGAATACATCAACGAGGTTCTGACCGAGCACCAGCAGTATTTCCGCCGAAGCTTTCAAAACCTGCACCGCGATCACCGCTACCTGCACCGGCTGGCCTTCGGGCTGTTCACGCTCACTTTCCTGGCGGTGACGCTGCACTTCTTCTTTTATCTTTCTTGGATCCTGATCTTCACGGCGTTCTTTCCCGCCTGGGGCGCCGCGATCCACGGCATCCTGGCCCAGAACGAGGTGGTGCGGGTGTCGGCCATGTCCGGCCAGGTCTGGCACAAGCTCACGGATTTGCGCGAGGCATTCGCCTTGCACCAGGTGCTGCGCGCACGGGAGCCTGCGAGCGTGGCGCATCGCTGGCGGCAGACGCAGGATTTGCGCGAGTTGGTGGCTGCCGCCTCCGATATCCTGTCGGATCAGAATCGCTACTGGCGCAGCCTGCTCCAGCACAACGAGACCAACCTGCCCGGGTAATCTTTGGCGGCGGGCCGTCGCGCTCAGGTCATCCCGCGGTGGTCGGTCGGGCCATGGTGCAGGCACTGCGACTGAGGCTGTAGTGATCGCCACCGAGCTTGGCGAGCAGCTCGATCCGGGTCGGGTCAATCTGCCCGTCGACCAGCAACTCGTCCCTGACATGGATGGCCAGTACGTCGATCAGCATGACCTGTCCGCCCATGGGCGTGTCGGCGATGGTGATCACCTCCCGCAACCGGCCTTCCATCCGCACGGGGGCGGAGGCGACACCGGGCACATCGACCACCTGGCTGTCCGCGGCCTCGATGCCGACTGCATCGAACTCGCCGGTTTCCGGCGGGTAGGGCGCGCAACTGCGGTTCATCAGGTCCCCGTCCGCGGCACTGACCGTGCTGACCACGCATTCGCCGGTCTCGCGCAGGTTGCGCAGGGTGTCCTTCTGCTGGCCGCCCTTGGGATTGACGTGCACGACAGCCAGCACGGGCGGGACACAGCTGGCGACCGTAAAGAACGAATAGGGCGCGATATTGTTGACGCCGCTGGCCGAACGCGTGCTGATCCAGGCGATCGGTCGCGGGATCACCGAGCCGGTCAGCAGGCGATAGAGATCAAGTGGCGGGAGTTTTTCGGTTTCGAGATACATGCAGTGGTGCTCCTTCTGAAACATGGACTTGGATTGGGTGCTCGCTTCATGACACTTCCACTGTAGTCCACCTCCATGAATGGGCGATAAACCGGCCCGGGAAGGCTTCGGGTAACTTGCTGTGCATGGTCAGAGTGCAGTTGAAGCGTGCATCAACAACGCCGGGGGCGCTGATCAGGTGATTGGCAGTCAGGTGGCGCGGCCCCGGATCGTCGAGAGCCGGGAGACCAGAAAGTCCACCAGAACGCGGACGCGGCGCGGTGGTTCCAGCTCGGGCGGGAGCAGCAAGTGGATGCCCAGCGGAGGCGGTTCGAAGGTGGTCAGCAGCGGCACCACGTCCCCCCGTTCGATTGCCTCCCGGGCGATGAAGTCCGGCTGCATGGTGATGCCGAGTCCCTGGATGGCGGCTGTCAGCAAGGCATCCCCGTTGTTGGTGAGCATGCGCGGCGTCGGCGCAATCTTCAGGGGCTGGCCATGCGCCTGGAAGGGCATGGTCGACGCCTCGGTGGTCGGAGAGAAACCAAGGATGTCGTGATCGACCAGCGCCCGGGGGTGCTCGGGCGTGCCCTTGCTGGCGAGATACGTTGGCGCGGCCAGTGTCATCAGGCGCGCTTCTCCCAGCTTTCTGACGACCTGCCCGGGTTCCAGGTGGTCGGTGATCCGGATGGCCACGTCGACCTGTTCGCGCAGCAGGTCTATGGGGCGATCGCTGAAATCCACCGCCAGGTTCAACGCCGGTTGTGCCTTGAGAAAATCGGGCAGGATCGGGGCGACCCGACGCAGGCCAAAACTGAGGGGGACGCTCAGGCGTACCGTGCCGGCGGGGCGTTCCTGCGCCGCGCGGACTTCCTCGTCTGCCGCATCCAGTGCGGCGAGGATCGGACGGGCCCGTTCCAGGTAGGTGGCCCCGGCCGGCGTGAGGGTCAGCCGTCGGGTGGTTCGCCGCAGCAGGCGCGTCCCGAGCGTCTGCTCCAGTGCGGCGACCTGTCGGGTCACCATCGAGACGGAGCCGCCCATCCGCCGGGCGACGTCACTGAAACTGCCGGCCTGTGCGACGCGGACAAAGGTGCGCATGCATTGGAGTTGGTCCATTTTTGCAATGTTAGCAAAGATAAATTCTATTCTTGGCTGTTTTTCATCAATCGTCCCTGCCGTATTCTTCTCGACAGGCTGAAGCAACGGCTCAAGACGTGAATGCTCGCGGGCGCCAAGCTGGTGTCCCTGCCTCGAAGCAAGGCGCCACACTGCCGGCCCGATCGGCCGCGGGATCAGGCGGGGGATGCGCGATGGCCTGAGTCCGCGGATCACGTCAACGGCTTGCGCCCCTTCACGTTAAAACAGCCAGACCCGGAGCGCGCGTCGCTGCTTTCATGCGGGTCCTGGTTGCGCGCCCTGACTGAAAACAACTTGCCGGAGACTGACCCCGATGAACAAACGCACCACTCTCTTGACCACCCTGATGACCACCACGCTCCTGGCAGCGCCTGCATGGGCCGAACCCACGCGGTACCTGGTGGACGATGCCCATACCTTTGCCCGGTTTTCCTATGATCATCTGGGCTTCTCAACCCAGCTTTCACGCATTGATAACGTGTCCGGCCACGTGGACTGGGACCCGGCAGCGGGCACCGCGCAGGTCTCGATTGACCTGGACATGAACTCGGTCAGCACGGGGGACGAAACCTTCGACGAGCATATTCGGGGCGACGAGTTTCTCGATACGAAGCGTTTTCCGACGGCATCCTTTCGCTCAACCCGCGTGATCTTCGAAGACGACGTGCCGGTCGAGATCCACGGGGACTTGACCATCAGAGGCGTGACGAAGCCGGTCACCCTGACGGTCAACCACTTTCATCAGGGCATGCACCCGCTGGCCGAACGCGAGGCCATCGGCGCGAATGCAACGACAGTGATCAGTCGCAGCGCCTTTGAGGCCGGCAAGTATGTGCCCGTGGTGGGTGACGAGGTCACGATTGACGTCTCGTTCGAGGCGTTGGTTCCTGCCGACGAACAGTGACCGGACAGCGCTTGATTGACCGGTTTTTCCGGCATGGGCGTGCTGGGCGTCCATTGGCATGTCCCGTTCTGTTGCATGACGGGGGAGGTGGTCACCGCAGGGCCCGAGTGCATTGGGCGCCTGGGTCAGGCAGGGGGCGAGCATGATTGCGGTGCCGTGGTGCCACGCCCCGGTGCGCAGAATGACTGGTCCGCCGCGGGCGACCGATCATTGCAAGAGGTAGCTTGTGTTCGTTTATGGCTGTTGGCCCTAGGGAAACTCTGCACAAAGCCATCCCTGGCTTTGTGGGCTGGCGCCAGCTCAACGCGTCAGCTGGCGCCAGCCCGCGTTCAGACACGCATGGCCCGGTGGGCTTGCGCCAGCTTTGCGTTCGCGCCCGGGCCATGCTCCGCAATTCAATGGCTTGCGCCATTGTGCGGCAGGGCATCCATGCCCTGCACCGGAAGATCCGCATTCGTGCAGGCCCTTGTCGACTTTCATGGTGTTCACCGTTCGTTCAGATTGCCCGGCTATCCTGCCAACTCATGACCTGCCGCGGACAAGCCGCGCGGTTCCGGGCGCAGCGAGGTGATGGCGCGACGGCGGGTCCCGGTCGCGCGCGTCGATACGCGACGGGCGCGTGAACACGGCCTGATGAGGAACCGAGGATGAACCGATTGATGAACAGGCAGGTTGCCCTTGCGGGGGTGCGGCTGGCACTGGTGGCGGCGGTGGCCGCGTCGACGCAGGTTTACGCGCATGGCGCGGGTCATCACGATGAGGACGGCTACGAGCACAAGCAGATTCTGGAACTGCACGCGCGCGGCCAGATCATGTCGATGGAAGAGATCATCGCGCGCGCACTTCAAATCCAGTCGGGACAGCTGATCGAGGCCGCGCTCGACCGCGACGACGGGCGTTACGTCTACGAACTGAAGATCATCGCCCCCAAGGGACAACTGTACGAGCTTGAGCTGGATGCGTCCGATGCCACGCTGATCGAGCACGAGCTTGCGGATTGACGCTTGCGCCAGCGGCCGGGCGGATACCGCCGCCGGCTGGCCACGCGGATCAAGTTCCGTCCCGCCGGTGCCGGGCAGCCTGGCTCATGGTTCGACCAAGGTTCGACGCGCTCCGGGCGCCGGGCCGAAGCCCGGCTGGCGGGCCGGTGAAGATCGTCCGGCGCATGGTCTGGGCCTGGTGATCGTGGGCGATGTTCTCGCGTGGTATCCCCACGGCACCCCCGGTCCCGGTCGCACCGGGCTGGGCGGTATTCGGGTCCTGTTCCGGTTGCCCGTCGGGCCGCTGCCCGGTCCCTGAAGTTGCGCCGAACCACCCGGAGGCATCTGCATGATCCCGGTGCGGGCCTGCCGCTTTCCGGTGCACGCGGGTGCCTGCCTGCACGCAGGAGCGTACGCCCCGGGAAGCGGCAGGCCGGTTTTTGCCCCCGTGCGGCGGGGACGACCGGCGCGGGGGCGGGCGATCGGGCCACCGGCTTGCGGCCTCGGCCGGCTTGGCCGGGCGCCGGGCAAAATGGCGCGGGGTTTGCTTGATTCCGGTTGGGCCGGTCATTCGAACCGGTCCCGGTTGATCCTTGTTGCCAAACCCGTCCCTGGAGTCGAAGTCCCGGATGAATTCTCCCCCCGCCGATTGCCTCACCCTTGCCGACTGGCGCGCCGCGTTTTCGGACGATTTCGACGCGGCCGGCGCCCGCCTGCGTGCGCACCTGGCCAGCCTGGACCCGGATCATCCTGCCTGGATTGCCGTGGCCACACCCGAGATGCTGGAGTCGGAACTGGATCGGGTGCGCCGCCTGCCGGCGTCCGCCCCCTTGCGGGGCGTACCCTTCGCCGTCAAGGACAATATCGACGTGGCCGGCTGGGAGACGACCGCTGCCTGTCCCGCCTTCGCCTACAACGCCGCGGAGGATGCCGTGGTGGTGGCGCGCCTGCGCGCGGCGGGGGCGATCGTGATCGCAAAGGCCAACCTGGACCAGTTTGCCACCGGCCTGGTGGGTACGCGCTCCCCTTACGGCGTGGTACCCAACCCCTTCGATCCGAGGCGAATCTGTGGCGGTTCGAGCAGCGGTTCGGCGGTCGCGGTTGCCCGGGGCTGGGTGCCCTTTTCCCTGGGCACGGATACCGCCGGTTCCGGGCGCGTTCCGGCCGGCTTCAACAATATCGTGGGGCTCAAGCCGACCCGGGGTGCTCTCAGCACCCGGGGGGTGGTGCCCGCCTGCGCATCGCTGGACTGCGTTTCCGTCTTCGCGCTGACGGTCGAGGATGCAGACGCCGTGCTGCAGGCAGCGGTCGGCCCCGACCCGGAGGACATCTGGTCGCGGCCGGTCCCGATGAACCGGGCCGGCGCGCCGCGGGTGCTGGGTATCCCCGAACAGACCGAGTGGCATGGGGACGAACAGCAGGCCCAGGCCTGGGCCGGCGCGCTGGAGCAGGCCGAGGCGGCGGGATTCGAGCTGGTGCCTGTCGATTTCTCGCCCTTGTTCGAACTCGCCGCACTGCTTTACTCCGGACCCTGGGTGGCCGAGCGAACGGCGGCCGTCGGGGCGTTCTTGCGCCGTCACCCCGGCGAGGCCCACCCGGTGGTCGAGGAGATCATTCGCGGCGGGGAGAACTACAGCGCGGTCGACGCCTTCCAGGGCCAGTATCGCCGGCTGCAGTTGCTGGCGCAGATTCGGAGGCTGTTCGCCCGCGTGGAGGCGCTATTGGTTCCGACCAGCCCGACCTTTCCGACGCTTGACGAGGTCACGGCGGAGCCGTTCGAGAAAAATGCCCAGCTCGGTCGCTATACCAATTTCGTGAATCTCGCCGATCTCTGCGCCCTGGCGTTGCCCGCCGGTCGGCGTGGGGACGGGTTGCCCTTCGGCGTCACGATCATCGCGCCGGCCGGGCAGGATCTGGCCCTCCAGGCGTTTGCCCGCCAGTGGCGCATGCAGGTGCCGGCGACGCTCGGCGTGACGGACCGGCCCGTTGTCGTGCCTGAACACGGATATCCGAAGGTCGGCGGCCCGGTCGGCACGGTGCTGGCTGTCGTGGGTGCCCACCTGCGTGGTCAGCCGCTGAACAGTCAGTTGACCGAGCGGGGCGCCGTTTTCCTGGAGACCACCCGGACCGCGCCCGAGTACCGGCTGATGGCCCTTGCAGGCACCACGCCACCCAAGCCCGGGCTGTTCCGGGAATCGCTGCCCATGCGTCCCGATGGCATCGAGGTTGAACTGTGGGCTGTCAGTGACGCCGCCCTCGGCGCGCTGATGGCCGAGGTGCCAGCCCCGCTGGGCATCGGCACCCTCACGCTCCTCGATGGCCGCCAGGTCAAGGGGTTCATTTGCGAAGACATCGCCCGGCGGGATGCGCGGGACATCACCGCGCTCGGTAGCTGGCGCGCCTACCTCGAACAGCAGCGCGCACCTGTCCGGTGACCCGACTTGCCGTCCCCGAAAGATCGGGTCGGCGTGCCGGTGCAGCACGGATTCCCGTCTACTCCTCGGTGCAGACCACGCAATCGCAGCGCCCGCGGTGGACTCGTCTCGCGCCTCCCGCATTACCCGGCGCGCGGGTATCGTGACTGACCAAGTCTGAGCGAGCGCCCTGCGTGATGGTCCCCGTCGTCGCTTTCCACGCTTTCCAAGCACCTGCGCGCAACCGCCGCCGAAGACCGCGAAGGATCCTGCGACGCCTTCAAGCTTTCTGGATCGCTTATTTCGCGCCGGTTCGGAATGCGCCCGACCGGCAGCGAAGCGCGGCACGAGTCCATCGGCTGCCTCGAACGCAGAGCCCGTCGGGAGCGACTCGCCCTGCCGATCGCTTGCACCATGACGGGCCGCCCGGGTGCCGGCGTCATTCGGGTGGTTTCGGTGAATGCCCCGCCTCTCGGGTCTGCCTGAAAGACTGCCGCGTCAAGGGCTGACCGGCTGGCTCCCCGGGGCGCGATGGCGCCTGGGTCCGGAATCCTTCCTTTGCCTGCATCCGGTTAGTCCTGCCCGTGCCGGGCGTTGCGCTCACCGGCTTTGCGCCCCGGGTCTGTGCGAAACAACAAAACTGACATCGTTTTGGTTGCGTAACGGAATGCAAGTCATTATCATTCGTGAAGTGGTTATGTTTGTGATGGGGGTTTGGTGCGTGATAAAGCAAGGCAAGCCTGATCCGGCCAAGGAATCCGGCGTGCAGGTCAACCCGCCGCCGGCACCGGCTCCGGCCGAAACCGAGATCGACGTGGCGCAGCTGATGAACGGGCGCCGGGCGGTCGTGCTGCGTCATTGTGCCGATCGTTACCTTCTGCGGATCACGCGCCATGGGCGGCTGATCCTCACCAAGTAATCCAGCCGTCCCGGGGGCGGTCGAGCGTTTTTTTCGGCGGGGTGCCCGCCTGATTGCCAGCCAGCGCGACTGCGTTCGCGCCAGCCAGCCACGATCTTCTGCATGTCGATTGCATTGGAAAGAAAAAAGGTGCTGGTTGAATGAAAGGCGTTTCTTCGAATGGTCGATGCCGCTGCGGGCCTTTCGCCCGCCCGCTCGGCCGTTGTTCCCTGTTGCTTTCGGTGACGGCTTTGCTGGTCGGCGCCTCACCGGCCGGATCGGCTCCGGTCTCCGGTCATGAGCTGGCGCCGGTGGTCGTCACGGGCACCGGCTCTGCCCGGCTGCTCGAGGAAAATCCCGTACGCACGGAGGTGCTGGACCGCGAGACGCTCGACCGCCTGCAGGCTGACTCGCTGCAGGAGGCGCTGCGCTTCGTGCCCGGACTGCTGTTGCGGGAGATCCACGGCAAGGGCGGCCAGGAGGTCTGGATGCAGGGGCTGAACGGGGACCGGGTGCTCGTGCTGATCGACGGGGTGCCGGTGACCGCCAGTACGGGTTCGACCGTGGATCTGAGCCAGATCGGACTGCTGGATGTCGATCGCATCGAGATCGTGAAGGGTGCGATGTCCGCGCTGTACGGCAGCTCTGCCATGGGCGGAGTCATCAATGTGATCACGCGGGATCAGCGCGCCGCGCGCTCGGCGCGCCTTCAGGCGGACCTCGGCAGCTACGGCGATGCCGACCGCGGTTCGATCGGCCGGGCGCGGGTCGCCGGCCGGGTCGGTGCCCGGGGAGACCGTGCGGCGGCCGAACTGGCCGTGAACTGGCGGGACACCGACGGGTTCGACCTGACGCCCGATCGCTGGTCCACGCAGGGCGATGCCGGCTCCCGGCTCAATGTCGACCTGGACACCCGCTGGATGCCGGACGAGCAGTGGCGCTTCGAGTTCCGGCCCGGCTACTACCGCGAGTCGCTGCGAAATCGCTTCACCAACAGCCAGCCGGGTGTCGGCGCCGTGCCCTTCGTCAAGGGCGAGCTGGCGACCCGCCTGCGGCTGGGCGGCGGGGCACACTGGCAGGACCGGACTGGCCGGCGCCTGTCCCTGTCTGCCCTGCATGACCGGTTCGATGACCAGACCTGGCAGGATGCCGTGCGCACGCCAGAGCGCGATCAGCAACGGGACGCCCACCTGACGATCAGCCGGGCCGATGCGACCTGGAATCAGCCACTGTTCGACCGGCACCTTCTGACACTCGGTGTCCTGGCCCAGCAGGACACGCTGCGCCAGACACAAACCAAGCGCGTGGACGGACGCCAGGTCACGATTGACGAGGTCGGTGGGGAGGTGCGCCGCGAGACGGTCGAGACCTTCGCGCAGGGCAGCGTGTTTTTCGCGGACGGAGACGTCGAGCTGCTGCCGGGGCTGCGCTTCGAGAACGACAGCGACTTCGGGAGCCACTGGACGCCCAAGCTCAACGCCATGTGGTGGGCGGGCAGCTGGAAGCACTACGAGCTGCGTCTGCGCGGGGGGCTCGGCCAGGGCTATCGCGTGCCCAACCTCAAGGAGCGGCACTACATCTTCGACCACTCGGCCCTCGGGTACATCGTCCGGGGCAATCCGGACCTGCAGCCGGAAGAATCGACCTCCCTGCAGTTGGGATTCGAGCTGCTTGACCACGAGAGCGGTGCCAGCCTGGACGTGAATGTCTATCACAACCGGATTCGGGACCTGATCTCGACCGTGGACGCGGGCATGGACGAGGGTGTTCTGGTCTTTGAATACGCCAATGTCGGTCGTGCCATCACCGAAGGGGTGGAGGTCGGCTTCCGGTTGCCGCGCATGGGTCGCTTCAGCGCCGGAGGCGGCTACACGCTGCTGCTGACGGAGGACAGGGAGACTGGTCTTGAGCTGGTTCGGCGGCCCCGGCATCAGTTCAAGGGGGACCTGACCCTGCATTTGCCGGAGTGGCGCACCGACCTGATGTTGCTGGGCGAATGGAGCAGTGACGAGTACGTCGATGCGGCCAACCGCAACAAGTCCCCGGCCTGGGGACGGCTGGACCTGCGTGCCAATGTCACCCTGGATCACGGCCTGACCGCCTATGCGGGCATCGACAACCTGACCGACGTGCACCGGGACGTGTCTGATCCCAACGACCTGCGGCCGATCACGCCGCGCCTGTTCTATGCCGGTATTCGCTGGGATTACTGAGATCCGCCGGCCGATGGTGCGCTCTGGTCGATCGGGCCGGAGTGCCTTTTTCAAGACCCCGGATGCGGGGGAAACACGCGAATTGCCGCACCGCCCGGCGCGGTGCCGGCAATGCAGCAGAACATTCGAGGACCTGCCATGAAGATGAAGCGATCGATCCAAGCACACCGTACCCTGCTGGCCGCCACCGGTCTGTGCGCACTCGTTCTGGCCGGTTGCGGGGGCGGGGGTTCCTCGGACTCCGAGCCGCAACCGCAGCCGACTCCCGAGCCGCAGCCGACTCCCGAGACGATGCGCAGCCTGACGGTCGACGCCTCGGCCGGCGGCTTTCCGCCGGACCCCGAGATCGGTTTTACCTATGTTGACCTGGCCGGTGGCGAGGTTTTGCCGCTGACGGATGACGAGGCTGCCGGGTCCGATGAATGGGACATCGCGTTTCGGCGGACCGAGATCAAGCTCAACGGCGGGGTGTCTGGCCCCGGATCGGTGCGCGGTGCGATCGCCCGGACGCCGCAAGGTTTTTATGACGCCAACGGCGAACCGAACGTGGCCTATTTCCAGGACCCGAACATCAATCCCGACAGCATGGTCGGCGAGCTCGATGCCGTGACACGCGCCGATACCGATTCGCTGACATACATCGCCGACGAGTACATCCCCTACATCAGCAATGACGGGGGCGAGAATTCGTGGTTCCGCTACGATATGTCAACCCACACGTTGAGCGCCAACAGCGACCTCTGGTGGATCTTGCGCAGTGACGATTCGGGCAGCTTCGCGAAGATGAACGTGGTGGCGCTCGACCAGGCCGCCCGGCAGGTTGCGATCGACTTTTTCGTCCAGGCCGACGGTGCCTCGGGCTTTGACGTCAACCCGGTGCGCTGGCAGGTGAGCCTGCCGGATACCGGGGGGCAGGCCTGCTACGACTTTGATGCTGCGGCCGAAGTGGCCTGCGACAACGCCGGCTGGGATCTGATGTTCGAGATCGACGGGCGCAGCTGGAGCCTGTGGACGCAAAGCGAACCGAAGGGGCAGGGTGAAGGTGGAGCCTTCGGGCCGATCGGCACCGCAGACATCGGCGACTACACCGACGCGTCGGCCGTGCCGGGGTTCTTCCCGGATGGCGAGGGCGGCGTGTTCGCGGATGGTCGCACGACCTACAACTGGGCACTTTACGCCCAGCAAAAGATGTGGCCGAACTACCGCGTCTACGCCCTGGACATGGGGGATGGCAACCGTTACGCGCTGCAGGTAACCGGCTACTACAGTCCCGAAACCGGTACTTCCGGACATTACAGTATCCGTTACCGGGCGCTCGACTGATCCGGTTCGCCCCCTGAGATCCAAGCGAGGAACCTGAGATGACAAACCAAATCACGCAAGACAAGACGCGGCAGCTGCAGGAAATCGGCCGGCGGCTGGAAGCCCTGCGTGCCGAAGACGCCGGCCTGCGCCTCCGGGACGCGGCCGAGCGGCTCGGGATCTGCGAGCTGCTGGCCGTGCAGGCCGACCCGACCCAGCAGGTCACGCCGCTGACTCCCGAGATCACCGCCATCCTGCAGCGCGTGCCCCGGCTGGGCCGGGTAATGGCCTTGACGCGCAATCACGCCGTGGTGCACGAGCGCAAGGGCGTATACGAGAACATGAACTTCAGCGGTCACGTCGGGCTTGCGGTCGGCGATGACATCGACCTGCGCATGTTCCTGAATCATTGGCAGTTCGCGCTGGCGGTCACCCGGGAAACGGCGGAGGGCAGCCCCCCGGCCCGGTCGCTGCAATTCTTCGATGCGGCGGGCACCGCGGTCCACAAGATCCACCTGCTGCCCGAGAGCCGGGTCGAAGACTTTGACGCGCTGGTATCGGAAATGGCCGCCCCGCCGGATACGGTGTGCTGGCCCAGCCGCGACCAGCCGGTGCTGCCGGGCTACCTTGAGGGCAGGGAAGACGGCGAAATCGATGTCGCCGGCTACCAGGCTGCCTGGGATGACCTGCGTGACGTGCACGACTTTCATCCCATGACCCGGCGCTTCGGCCTGGCGCGCGAACAGGCCCTGCGCCTGGCGGGCACGGCGCGAGCGCACCGGCTGGCGCCGGACGCCTGGCAATCCGCCCTGGCAACGGCAGCCGAATGGCAGGTGCCGGTGATGATTTTTGCCGGCAATACCGGCTGCATCCAGATCCACAGCGGCCCGGTGCGCACCCTGCGGCCCATCGGTGACTGGTTCAACGTCCTCGACCCGGACTTCAACCTCCATGTGCGCACCGACCTGGTGGCCCGCTGCTGGGTTATCCGGCGCCCGAGCGAGGATGGGCTGATCACCTCCCTGGAGGTCTTCGATGATCTCGGGCAGTCGCTGCTCACCCTCTTTGGCAAGCGCAAGCCGGGGCTGCCGGAGCTGGACCTCTGGCGCGATGTGGTGGACACGGTCGATCCGCTGGCCGCGCCGGCGGAGGCGGTGCCGGCATGAATGGCAGCGTCCCCGGATCGGGTGGTCCTGCTGCGGTTGTACGCGATCTGTGGTTGACGGTCTTCGCGGTCGCGGTCCTGCTGCTGGTGGTGGCCGGCGGCTTGACCTGTCGTGCCGAGGCGTCTGCCGGCGTCCCGGAGCGCGTAATTGGCGTCGGCGGGCCGGTCACGGAGCTGATCTACGCGCTGGGGGCGGAGGATCGGCTGGTGGGCACCGATACCTCCAGCGTCTATCCGCCGGAGGCCGACGCGCTGCCCAAGGTGGGCTACCAGCGCCAGCTGTCCGTCGAGGGGACGCTGTCCCTGTCGCCGGACCTGGTGGTCGGGACCGCGGGCATGGGTCCGCCCGAGGCGGTGGCCCAGCTGCGGCGTGTCGATCTGCCTCTGGAGATCATGCCGGAAGTCCAGGATGCGGACTCGGCTGCACGGCGCATCCTGGTGCTGGGCGAGCTTCTGGGTGCCGAGACCCAAGCCGCCAGCCTCGCCCAGGCGTACCGGGCGCAGCTTGACGAGGTGCTGGCGCCGGATCATCCGCGCGTGCGTTCCACCCGGGTGGCGATGTTCTTTTCGCACGGGGGCGGCAATGCAATGGCCCTCGGGCGGGGAACGCTCGGAAATTCCGTCCTCGAAATGCTCGGGGTGCAGAACGTGTTCTCGGACATCGAGGGAACCCGGCCAGTCTCTTCCGAGGCGGTGATCGCGGCAAAACCGGACCTGGTGCTGCTCAGCACGCAGGCGGTTGACGCTTCCGGGGGACTTTCGGCAGCCATCGAGGCCATTCCGGGGCTGGCGCAGACCGAGGCGGCGCGCAGCGGGCGCGTGGTGGTCTACGACCTGCTGGCCCTGCTGGGTTTTGGTCCCCGCCAGCCTGAAGTGCTCGAGCAGATCATGGCGGCGGTGATGGATCGGGAGCACGACTGATGGGCTGGCCGCGCAAGGGGATGCCGTCATGAGCCTGTCGACTGCGGTCAAGGCCGGCGACAGCTTCCGGCTCCAGGCCGGGGCGTTGCGCGAGCGGCTGTTTTTGGCCGGGGGCCTGGTGACCCTGGCCCTGATCGCCATTGTGGCCCTGGGGCTTGGGGCGATGCCGGTTTCCTGGACGCAGGTGCTTCAGGTCCTGTTGCCGTTTTTGCCCGGGGCCGAGATCCCCGATGCCATGACCCGGGTGGTGGTGCTCGAGATCCGTCTGCCGCGCGTGGCGATGGCGATGCTTGTGGGCGCCGGGCTTGCGATCTGCGGGGCAGCCATGCAGGGCCTGTTTCGCAACCCGCTTGCCGATCCGGGCCTGATCGGCGTCTCCGCGGGCGCAGCGCTTGGGGCGGTGAGCTGGATCGTGCTCGCTTCCAGCCTCGGGTGGCTGGGGTCGCTGGCGGCGGTGGGCGGCGCCCTCGGGGGTCAGTTCGCGCTGGCGGTGGCGGCCTTTCTCGGCGGGCTGGCGACCACGCTCGTGGTCTACGCCATCACGCTGCGCGCCGGCCGGATGGGCGCGACGGCGACCCTGCTGCTGGCGGGAATTGCCGTGAGCGCCCTCTGCGGTGCCGCCACCGGGCTTCTGACCTACGTGGCCGACGATGCGCAGCTGCGTTCGGTGACCTTCTGGAGCATGGGCAGTCTCGGTGGCAGCGACTGGCACGGACTCGCCGTGCTGGCCCTGCTGATCGTGCCGGCCTCGATCGCCCTGTGGCGGCTGAACCGGGTGCTGGATGCCCTGCTGCTCGGCGAGGAGTCGGCCGGCCACCTGGGGTTCGACCTGGCGCGGATTCGCCCGGTGCTGATCGTCCTGGTGGCACTGGTGGTCGGCAGCGCGGTGGGCCTGACCGGGATGATCGGGTTCGTGGGGCTGATGGCGCCGCACATCGCCCGGATGATGATCGGCCCGGGCCACCGGCTGCTCATGCCCATGTCGATGGTGGTCGGCGCCATTCTGCTGCTGGCCGCCGACAGCTTCGCGCGCACCGTCGCGACGCCGGCGGAGATTCCCATCGGGATCGTCACGACCCTGCTGGGCGGCCCGTTTTTCCTTTACCTGCTGCTGAGGCGCTTCGGATGACCACGACGATACTGCCCTTCGACAAGCTTCCCGAGACGCTCGTGGCCCGATCGGTCAGCCTGCGGCGCGGCGGACGGGCCGTGGTTTCCGGAGTCGACCTGGCGCTGCGGGGCGGCGAGGTCGTCGGCATCCTTGGGCCCAATGGCGCCGGGAAATCCTCGCTGCTCAAGCTCTTGAGCGGATCGGTCACGCCGGACGAGGGCACGGTCAGCCTGGAGGGCAGGCCGCTTTCGCGGTGGGGGCGCGAATCGCTTGCCCGTCGCCGGGCCGTGCTGCCGCAGCAGCTGGAGGTGGCCTTCGGCTTCACGGCCTGGGAGGTCGCGCTGCTCGGACGCATTCCCCACCACCGCGGCATCCCCTCGCCCCGGGATCGGGAGATCACGCAGGCGGCCATGGCGGAGGTCGATGCCGAGGCGCTGGCCGGCCAGCGCTACCCGACGCTGTCCGGGGGGGAGCGGGCGCGGGTGCAACTTGCACGGGTGCTTGCCCAGGTGTGGTCCGAAAGCCCGCGCGGGGAGGTCCTGCTGCTTGACGAGCCCAGCGCGCCGATGGACGTGTCCCACCAGCTGCGCCTGTCGGGCCAGCTGCGTGCGCTGGCCGCACGGGGCTATGCCGTTGCCGTGATCGTGCATGACCTGAACCTGGCGGCAGCTACCTGCGATCGCGTGCTCTTCATGCGGCAGGGCAAGGCGCTGCACTTCGGCCCGCCGGCGCAGGTCTTTTCCCCGAAGGTGCTTCAGGAGGTATTCGACGTCAGGGCCGAAGTCACCCACCCGGATGCCCGGCCCCATGTCCGGCTGCTGGCCTCCTGAAGGACCTGGCCCGACGAGGCGGCGTGCCGGAAACCGCGCCGGACATCAGGGAAGGGCTGTGCGAACGGAGGACCGTCCCGTGCAGGGGATGAAAGTTCGGCCGCACCGTGGCGCAGGGGATGAAAGTTCGGCCGCACCGTGGCGCAGGGGATGAAAGTTCGGCCGCACCGTGGCGCAGGCCGGGCGTGCAGGCGTCCCCTCGGCGGCGCAAACCGACCGGTGTGTTGCGGGCGCGAGACCACGGCGGGCTTGGTGCGGGGGCGTTCTGCCGTCGGCCGCGCCTGGCGACGGCGGTGCCTACTGGCGTACCGCGAAGCTCTCGCCGCAGCCGCAGGTATCCGTGACGTTGGGATTGTTGAACTTGAGCATGCGCGAGAGCCCCTCGGTCACGAAGTCGACCCGGGTGCCCCTGAGCTGTGCCATGGCGTCGGCGTCCACGAAGACACGAACGCCCTCGAATTCGAACACCAGGTCGTCGGGCCTGCTTTCCGAGGCCAGGTCGATCAGGTATGCCCAGCCCGAGCAGCCGGACTTGCGCGTACCCAGGCGCAGGCCCAGTGCGCCCTCGGCCTTCGCCAGTTCGCCGCGGACGTGCCGGACGGCGCGCTCGGTCAGGGTCAGCCTGTCATTCGGGGGCAGGGCAGCGGCCCGGGCCAGGCCCGCCTCGATGTGTGCTGTCTGGTCTGTCATTTTCAGTCTCGCCTCGTCTGTGTTGTGCCGCTCAGTCGAAACGGTCGTCGCGTACCTGAACACGACCGGCCTCGGTCCGGACGGGAAAGCTGTGAATATCCTCGTAGGCCGGGGCTGCCAGCGCCGCGCCGGACTTCAGGCAGAACTCGGCCCCGTGCCAGGGACAGGTGATGGTCCCGTCCGCCACCGGGCCGCCCGCAAGCGGCAGGGCCTGGTGCGAGCACAGATCCTCGATGGCGAAGAACTCCCCGTCGTCGTTGACAACCAGGATGTCCCCGTCGTCGGTTTCCACCACGCGGTGCTCCCCGGGGCCGATGGCCTCGGCCGCATCCACGTCGATCCAGTCGCTCATGTCAGTACATCCCCGTGGCCAGCCTGGCTTCCTCGGACATCATGTCCCGGTGCCATGGCGGATCGAAAACGATGTCCACCGAGGCTTCCTCCACGGTGGGAATCTCCATGATACGCCCGTGGGCGTCCGAGGCGATCACGCCGCCCATGCCACAGCCCGGCGCGGTCAGGGTCATGTCGACCTCGACCCGCCGCCCGGATACCGGCAGCGGCTTGACCTCGACCCGGTAGACCAGCCCCAGCTTGACGATGCTGATTGGAATCTCGGGGTCGTAGACATCATCCAGCTGCTGCCAGACGAGTTTTTCGACATCCTCGTCCGTGGCACCCTCCGGCAGGCTCGGCGGCTGCGGCACGGGCTTGCCGAGCGCGTCGGCATCCTTGCCCTCGATTCTCAGCAGGTGACCACGGGCTTTAATGGTGAAGCTGCCGCCCAGTGCCTGCATGATGTCCACCGGCGTGCCCGCGGAAATGAGCACCTTCTGGCCGGACGGTACCAGGGTGGCCACCACGTCGCGCACGATCTTCACGCGTTCCATTGGCTGCATGGTGTGGATACTCTCCCCAAGATGGTGAAGTTCAGACACGGCGCCTCGTCAAAAGTCAACGATGCCTCCCGATGTCCCGGAGTCGCCGCCGCGGACCCCCGGGCCCGGCTGCCGGCCGTCAAGCGAGCATGTCGCGGGCGCGATGCAGGGCCCCGATCAGCCGGTCGATCTCCTCGGTGGTGTTGTAGAACGCCATGGAGGCCCGGGCGGTGCCCGGCAACCCAAACTGCTGCATGACCGGCATCGCGCAGTGATGACCGGAACGGATGGCAATGCCGAAACCGTCGAGCAGGGTTCCCAAATCGTGCGGATGCACGCCGTCGATCGAGAAGGACACCACGGCGACCTTGTCCTCCGCCTCGCCGATGATCCGCAGCCCGGGAATCTCGCGCAGCTGCTCGGTGGCGTAGTCCCGCAGGGCGCGCTCGTGGGCCTGCAGCGCGGTCCAGTCGAAGCGGGCCAGGTAGTTGAGCGCGGCGCCGAAGCCGACCGTGCCCTCGATGTTCGGCGTGCCGGCCTCGAAGCGGGTGGGCGGATCGGCGTAGATGATCCGCTCGAAGGACACCTCGCGGATCATGTCCCCGCCGCCCATGAAGGGCGGCATGTCCGCAAGCAGTTCCCGTCGACCGTAGAGCGCGCCGATGCCGCTCGGTCCAAATGCCTTGTGCCCCGAGCAGGCGTAGAAGTCCACGTCCAGGGCCTGAACATCGACCGGCCCGTGCGGCAGGCCCTGGGCGCCGTCGACCAGCACCGGCACGCCGCGCTGGTGGGCGATCCGGGTGATCTTCCTGATCGGGTTGATGGTGCCCAGCGCGTTGGAGACGTGGTTGACGGCGACCAGCCGCGTGCGCGCCGTGATCAGGTCGTCCAGCCTGTCGACTTCCAGCTCGCCGCGCGCATTCATCGGCAAAACCTTCAGGACCACGCCCTGGCGCTCGCGCAGCATGTGCCAGGGCACGATGTTGGCGTGGTGCTCTAGGGCGGTGATGATCACCTCGTCCCCGGCCGCGAAGCGCGCCCCGTAGCTGTGGGCGACCAGGTTGATCGCCTCCGTGACCCCGCGCAGGAAGATGATCTCGTCCCGGCCCGAGGCGTTCAGGTAATGGCGAACGGCCTCGCGGGCACCCTCGAATGCTTCGGTGGCGCGCGCCGAGAGGGCATGCACGCCCCGGTGAACATTGGCGTTGTGGTGCTCGTAGAAGTGCCGCATCGCCTCAATGACGGCGCGGGGCTTCTGGGTGGTTGCGGCGTTGTCCAGGTAGACCAGCGAACGACCGTTCACCGACTGGTGCAGGGCCGGAAAGTCGGCCCGGATGGACGGAACGTTGAGGGTGCGGTCCTGCCGCAGGGGCGGTGCCAGTGTCATGTTCTCAGAGATCTTCCAGCAGAGTCGATGCCAGTTCGCCGGCCACCCGGCGCGTCAGGTGGGCGCGCAGTGCCGGCAGTTCGAGTTGATTGGTGATTTCCTCGGCAAAACCGAAGATCAGCATTTCCCGGGCCTGGGTCCGGGGCATGCCCCGGCTTTGCAGATAGTAGAGTGCTTCCTCGTCCAGCTGGCCGATGGTGGCCCCGTGGCTGCACTTGACGTCGTCGGCGTAGATTTCCAGTTCCGGCTTCGCGTCCACCTCGGCCTGATCGGACAGCAGCAGGTTGGCGCTCGACTGGTAGGCCTCGATCTTCTGCGCGTCCCGGGCCACCAGGATGCGCCCCTTGAATACGGCGCGTCCGTGATCGTCGGCAATGGATCGGTAGTGTTCGTGGCTGGTTGTGTGCGCCGCGGCGTGATTGAGCCGGGTATGGGTATCCATGTGCTGACGGCCGGTCGGCATTTGCAGGCCGATCAGGTCACAGTGCGCACCGGGTTGCGCCACCTCAATGTTCAGGTCCACCCGCGTCAGTCGGCTGCCGAACTGCAGGTTGAAGTTCCGGTAGCGGGCATCCCGCGCCATCCGGCCCCAGACGGCCCAGACCGAGAAGGCATCAGGGCCGGCCTCGCCGAGCAGCACATGATTAAGCCGCGCGTTGTCACCAAGCTCGATTTCCGCCACCGCATTGTGGAAGCTGCCGCTGTCCGGCTGGCTGACCAGCCGCTCCACCAGGGTGACCTCGGCGTGGCGCCCCAGCCGGACCAGCAGACGCGGCTGGGCGGCGATGCCCGTGCCCGAGAGGCCGATGGCGTGCAGCAGGGTAACCGGTTGTTCCACCCGGACGCCGTCCGCGATCTCCAGGACCAGACCGTCGCGCATCAGCGCGGTGTTCATGGAGACGAACCGGCTCAACGCGCCGTCGGCCTGCTGGCCGAGGAGATTCGTGACGGCCCCGGGATCTTCGGCCAGCACGGCGGAGAGAGGACGCAGCCGCACGCCTTCCGGCAGTTTGGAACAGTCGGAGGCGCCGGCATGGAAGAGTCCGTCCACCAGCGTCAGCCGCGGCCCGTCGTCCAGCGCGGGCGCCAGCGCGAGCACCTGGGCGGCGTCCACGGCCGCCACGTCCGATACCGGGGCAGACTCGAAATCCTTGCGCGCGATCGGGCGGACATTGGTCCACCGCCATTCTTCCTCGCGCGGGTCCGGAAAGCCGTGCTCGGTAAACTCGGCCCAGGCCCGGCGACGCAGGTCCGCGAACGGACCGCGGGCGACATCCAGCGCCGCGAACCGCTGCTGCCAGGGGCTGTCGGCAGGAATCATCGCCGTGCCACTCATGCAGCCGCCTCCCCGAGGATCTCCTGGTAGCCCTCGCGTTCGAGCCGGTGCGCCAGCGTCTTGTCCCCGGACTTGATGATCCGGCCGTTGTACAGCACATGGACGTGGTCCGGCTCGATGTAGTCGAGCAGGCGCTGATAGTGCGTGACCAGCACGATGGCCCGCCCGGGATCGCGCAGGGTGTTGACCCCGTCCGCGACGATCTTCAGCGCGTCGATATCGAGGCCGGAATCGGTTTCGTCCAGCAGCATGAGTTTCGGCTCGAGCAACAGCATCTGAAGGATCTCGTTGCGCTTCTTCTCGCCACCGGAAAAGCCGGCGTTCACGCCGCGGTGCAGGAACGAGTCGTCCATCTTCATCTGCTGCATCTTGCCGCGCAGCAGCTTCATGAAGCTGAAGGTGTCGGCCTCTTCCTCGCCCCGGTACTTGCGCAGCGCGTTGTAGGATTCCTTGAGCAGGTAGATGTTCTTGACGCCGGGGATTTCGACCGGGTGCTGAAAGCCGAGCATCAGGCCCTCGCCGGCGCGCTCCTCGGTTTCCAGCTCGGTCAGATCCTTGCCCTCGAACCGGATCGACCCCGCCGTGACCTCGTAGCCATCCCGGCCGCCGAGCACCTGGCAGAGCGTGCTCTTGCCCGATCCGTTTGGACCCATGATGGCGTGTACCTCGCCGGGCTTCACCGAAAGGTCAATGCCGCGCAGGATCTCCTTGCCGTCGATGCTCGCGTGCAGGTTGTTGATTTCAAGCATGTGTATCTCCATGTGTGCTGGCGACGCGCCCGTCAGGCCAGGCGCTTGTTGTTCTGTTCGGCAATGCGGAATCTTCAGCCGACGGACCCTTCGAGGGAGACGGCGAGCAGGGCCTGCGCCTCGACCGCGAATTCCATCGGCAGCTCGTTGAAGACTTCCTTGCAGAAGCCGTTGACGATCATGTTCATGGCATCTTCCTCGGAAAGCCCGCGGCTCTTGAGATAGAAGATCTGGTCGTCGCTGATCTTGGACGTGGTCGCCTCGTGCTCCACCTGCGCGCTGCGATTCTTCGCCTCAATGTAGGGGAAGGTATGTGCGGCGCAGCGATCTCCGATCAGCAGCGAGTCGCACTGGGTGAAGTTGCGCGCGCCGGTTGCGCCGGGCAGGATCTTGACCAGGCCACGGTAGGCGTTGGAGGCGCGTCCGGCCGAAATGCCCTTGGACACGATGGTGCTGCGGGTATTGCGACCGAGGTGAATCATCTTGGTGCCGCTGTCGATCTGCTGGAAGTTGTTGCCCACGGCCACCGAGTAGAATTCGCCGACCGAGTCGTCACCCTTGAGGACGCAGCTGGGATACTTCCAGGTAATCGCCGAGCCGGCTTCCACCTGGGTCCAGGCAATCTTGCTGCGTGCCCCGCGGCACTCGCCGCGCTTGGTCACGAAGTTGTAGATGCCCCCCTTGCCCTCCTCGTCGCCGGGATACCAGTTCTGCACCGTCGAGTACTTGATCTCGGCGTCGTCCAGGGCGACCAGCTCGACGACCGCGGCATGCAGCTGATTCTCGTCGCGCATCGGCGCGGTGCAGCCCTCGAGGTAGCTGACGTGTGAACCTTCTTCGGCGATGATCAGGGTTCGCTCGAACTGGCCGGTGTTCAGGGCGTTGATCCGAAAATAGGTCGACAGCTCCATCGGGCACCGCACGCCCTTCGGGATGAACACGAACGAACCGTCCGAGAACACCGCCGAATTGAGTGCGGCATAGAAATTGTCCGCCGGCGGTACCACCGTGCCCAGGTACTTGCGGACCAGCTCCGGATGATCCTGCACCGCCTCGGAGAAGGAGCAGAAGATCACCCCCGCCTCGGCCAGCTTCTCGCGGAAGGTGGTGGTGACCGAGACGCTGTCGAAGACGGCATCCACGGCAACCCCGGCCAGCGCGGCCCGCTCGTGCAGGGGAATGCCGAGCTTTTCGTAGGTTTCCAGGAGCTTGGGATCAACCTCATCCAGGCTCTTGGGCCGCTCGGCGTCCAGTTCTTCCTTGCTCTTGGGCGCGGCGTAGTAGGAAATCGACTGGAAGTCGATCTTCGGGTACGTGACGTGCGGCCAGGTCGGCTCGGTCATGTCCAGCCAGTGCCGGTAGGCCGCCAACCGCCAATCGAGCATCCAGTCCGGCTCGTTCTTCTTGGCGGAGATCATGCGGATCACGCCCTCGTCGAGGCCGATCGGAATGATTTCCTGCTCGATGTCGGTGGTGAAACCGTACTTGTACTCGCGCTTGACGAGTTGTTCGATTTCCTGGTTGTCGCTGCTCATGGCATGGTTCTCCGCAGGTCAGAGTGCGCAATCTTGACGGGTTGTCCGGTCGTCCGGGGTGCTGGAATTGTCGTGCCAGACCGGCACCGCCTCGGGCGCCCGGCACATGTCGGCCAGGGTGGTCCGCGTCAGCATCTGCCGGATCGCCTGGTTGATCAGCTGCCAGTGCGCCCGGGTGTTGCAGGACGACTGCCGGTCGCAGTCGGCATCGGTTCGGTCGCAGTCGGTCACGGCGATCGGGCCGTCCACGGCCTCGATGATCTGCGCCAGCGAGATCTGTTCGGCAGCGCGCGCGAGGCGATAGCCCCCGTGCCGACCCTGGATGGACTCGAGCAGGCCCTGCTGGGCCAGCGCCTTGAGCAGCTTGCCCACGGTTGCCAACCCGAGCCCGGTGCGCGCGGCCAGTGCGCGCGCTGTCTCCGGCCGGTCATCCTGGGTGGCAAGCGTGGTCAGCAGCACAATGGAATAATCGCTCATCCGGCTGATACGCAACATGGCGGCCTGTTATCACTCCCGTCCAGACATGGGACGCAATTTGTACCAAAAAGGTCCTATTTAGTCCACGACAAAAACCAAGTTTTTTTCTTGGGAATCGGGTTGACAGGCAGGCGGGCAGGGGACGCGCCGGGCGATCCGTGACCGGGGCGCGTCCCCCGGGACCAGGCAGGGGTGGCCTTCCGGGCAGGTATGGAACGCGGACTGCCCGGGGGGGGTGGTTGGGGAAACTCTGCACAAAGCCATCCTTGGCTTTGTGGGCTGGCGCCAGCTCTAACGCGCTAGCTGGCGGAGCCCGCGTTCAGACACGCCCGGGCCGATACATGCTCGGCCCGGGCTGCGCAATTCAATGGCTTGCGCCATTGTGCGGCAGGGCATTCATGCCCTGCACGGGAAGGTCTGCATTTGAAGTGGTTCACTGATCTTGGACACCCCGATAGGTGGTAATTTTGCCAC
>JBKHDT010000028.1:0-28232 GCA_046541195.1 Halothiobacillaceae bacterium
TCCCCGGTCTGCATCTCTGGCCGCCTGCCCCGGCGGCGGCCTCAACAAACCGCAGGGACGTGATTTTCCAGGATGGTCTTCAAACGGCCAGGTCGATCTGCTGGACCGTGCCGGCCCGGCCGCTTTCGTGCAGGTAGAGCCCAGTGCTGCGCAACTGGCCCAACAGCGCGTTTTCACGGTCCTTCAGGCTGAACTCGGTTTCGGCCTTGCCCAGGTAGATCGCGCCGATGCCCAGCGAGGACAGGGTACGCAGTTGCTCGCCCTCGCTCCCGGCCCCGATCCAGACCCGCAGTTGCTGGAACACGGCGTCATTTTCGTCAATCCAGCCGTTTTCATCCTGGTCATGGGCGGCCAGGTCGGCAAAGCCGTCCCCGCTCAGGGCACCGAACAATTCAGTCCCGTCGTCGATCGTTCCGCTCCCATCCCGATCCAGCGCGAGGAAACCGCTTCCCGAAGCCAGGCGTGCCAGGGACTGCGGTTCGCCACTGGCGTCGATATCAAAGACGAACCGCTCGCTTTCCAGCTCGGCAGACCCGGCCTCGAGATTGATGACCAGCGGGTCCTTGAGCCGGGCATTGCCGATCGCCACGTCGATGGCACTCATCTCAACGAACGAGCGGCTGAGATTCAGTTCCATTTCGATGTCGATTTCACGCCCGTCAGCGGTGCGCACCACGCCCGCGGCCTCGAAGCGGGTGCTCTCGAATTCGGCGCGAATCGTGCGCGCACTGTAGGCCACGCCGAAGTCATCCCCGACCGATTCTGCCGGTCTGGCTGGCGACTCGCCGCCTTCACCCTGTGCAGGCGGCGCGGGCTGGTCCGAGCGCAGCTTGTCCGCGTCGAACAGCACCACCTTGCGCCCGGTCAACTTCTCCAGCAGGGTGGCGAGAATCGCGTACCGGGGTTCCAGCGATGCCTTGGTGTCGTCATCCTTGACCTCGCCCACCGCTTCGGGCTTGTCCGCGCCTTCCACCACCGTGGCCGACGCCGTGGCCTCGCGCGCGGCCTCCCGTGCGGCGACCGAGATCTCAACGCGGTCCCCGCGCCCCTGGTGGGCCTGTGCCCGATCATCGCGGATCAGGGAGACCATGCCTTCGTCCCTGACCTCGGTGTTGCTTCGCTGCAGGGAAACCTGTCGATCACCCTGGCGAACCGTGAGCGACTCCTCCCGGTGCTGCAGCTCCCGCTGCCCCCGGGCCGAGGCCATGGCAATCCTTGAATCCACGATCTTCATTGCACTTTTTCTCCCTGCCCATCGAGGTTCCAATCCAGAACCCATCCCTTGAAGCATAGCGGCCAGAAAGAATTTTGCTTGAGCTTGAAAAAAGCACGCACGATCGGCCAGGGGGCGCAACACCCGCGTCCGAGGCTCGGTAACGGGGACTCGGGGACATCATCCACGGCGCATCCCTGACTGAAGGCCTCGGATCTGCGACCGGGGCATGGATGCCCTGCCGAAGACTGCCTTCAAGCCGACCTTCGCAACCGGTGTGGCCGCCAGTCTCGACGGGCGGCCAGTCAATACCCGGCGCCGCTTCGCCTACTCAGGTCCATGCTGCCGCCAAGGACCGTCTTGACGGGCGATCAAAGCCCCGGACGCCGCGGTGCACCCTTAGAATTCGCAGCGCCGCCGGCCATCAGGCCCGGCCTGCGCGCGGTGGTCCGGGTTCACCGGACTCCCCGGCCCGGTTTAACGGAAAATCTCTTGCAGAAAGACCTGGGTCTGCTGCCAGGAGTCCTGATCCGCCTCGGCGTCATAGCCGACCGGCATGTTGAACTTGCGGGCAAAGCGATCCGCCTCCGGGTTCGTGAAGCTGTGCAGCACACCCTCGTAGCTGACCACTTCGTAGTCAACGCCTGCCGCCTGCATTTCTTCCTCGAAGGCCGCCACCTGCTCGGGGGGCACCATGGGATCGGCCGCCCCGGTAAAGACCCGGATTCGCGCCTGCACCTCACCCGGCCTGGCGGTCACCGGGCTGGAAAGACCGGCGTGGTATGCCACCACCCCGGCCAGATCCGCCCCTTCACGGGCCATGTTCAAGGCCACGGATCCGCCAAAGCAGTAACCCAGAGCGGCCACCTGGCCGGCCTCGACCGTCGGATGCGATTCGAGTACTTCCTGTGCCGCCAAAAATCGCGTCGAGCGGCTCTCGGCATCCTCGGCAACCTGCTTTGCGAACTTGCCCGCGTCCTTGGGGTGATCCGCCTGGCGACCATCGCCGTACATGTCCAGCGCGAAGGCCGTGTATCCCAGCTCGGCCAGCTGGCGAACACGCGTGCGGGCATAGTCGTTGTGCCCCCACCATTCATGCACGACCAGAACGCCGGGCCGCTTGCCCTCGATCTGGTCGTCCCAGGCCATGTAGCCCTTCATGGTGACTCCGTCGGCACGGTACTCGATTTCCTCGGTCACGATTTGCGCCCAGGCCGGTGCCGAGGCCAGCGCCACCAGGGTGGCAAGCAGCAGTTTTTTCATGTTCGGGATTCTCCATCAATGATTCAGGGAGCACACCATGGCAGTCTCGTGCATGCGGGCGCAGGACTCAACACGCAATCCGGGCAAACCGGGCGGACACGCTCATCCGCTCGTGGCGCCGGCCTGCCCTTCGGTAACCGGCAAGCCGGCGCGGGCCCGGGTGGCCGCACGGGTCTTGGCGAGACTGTCGAGCTTTTGCTTGAGGGCGATGAGCAGCGCCAGGGTCATGAACGCGCCGGGGGGCAGGATGGCCAGCAGGAAACCGCTGTCTTCGGGCAGGACTCGTATCGTCCAGCCCGCCGCCAGCGGGCCGAACAACTGTTCGGCGTTGGCCAGCAGCGTCCCGAAGCCGACCAGCTCGCGAATTGCACCCATCGCCACCAGCGCCAGTCCGAAACCCAGGCCCATCATCAGGCCGTCCCAGGCCGCATGCCGGACCCGGTGGCGCGAGGCGAAGCCCTCGGCCCGGGCAATGATGAAGCAGTTGGTGACGATCAGCGGGATGAAGATGCCGAGCACCAGGTAAAGCTGGTGGAAAAACGCGTTCATGGTCAGTTCGATCGCGGTGACCACCGAGGCGATCACCATCACGAATACCGGCAACCGCACCTCGGGACGGACCCAGTGCCGGATCAGCGACACGAGCACGTTGGAAAGCACCACCGTCGCCAGCGTGGCTGCCGCCAGTCCAAGGGCATTGATCGTGGTGTTGGAGATGGCCAGCAGCGGACACAGGCCAAGAATCTGCACCAGGGCCGGGTTGTTGCGCCACAGTCCCTCCCGCGCCAGATCGCCGAGCCGCACGTCACTCATCGGTCTTCTCCCGTTTCGTACCGTCTGCCGGCAGGACAACCTCCTGCCCGGGGAGTCCAAACAGCTGCGCATGGCGGTCCCGGGCATACTGGAGCGCCCGATAAACCCCGTTGACCACCGCCCGGGGCGTGATGGTCGCCCCGGTGAACTGGTCAAACTGACCACCATCCTTGCGCACCGCCCAGCCGTTTTGCGGATTGTCCAGCGACTTGCCCTCGAAGCCGAGGATCCAGTCGGACTTTTCCGCCTCGATCGGGTCACCCAGCCCCGGGGTTTCCCGGTGACGCGTGACCCGCACGCCACTGACGACACCCTCGGCCGTCACGCCCACCAGCAGGTTGATGTCCCCGCCGTAGCCTTCCGGCGCATTGACCGGCAGGACCACCGAGGTGATCCGATCGCCCAGCCTGGCCCGGTAGCCCACCGGCTCGAAACCCGCGCGCCATCCGAGCGCAGCCGGATCGACGATCACGAATCGATCCTCGACCGGGTCATTGTCGTAACTGCCCGGCTTCAGGACCGCCGAAATGCGCGCGAGCATCATCTCCCGCTCGTTGCTTTCGATCCGGTCGACCGTCGATTCCCGAGTCAGCGCAACCAGGGTGACGCCCGCCACCGTGAAGGTCGCCAGCAGGGCCGCCGTGATCACCACCTGTCGGATTTCCATGATCAGGGCCCTTCCTTGCCGCCCGGCATCATCGTGCGCGATTTCTTGTGCCCGAACGGCCGAGGCTGGGTGTAGTAGTCGATCAGGGGCACCGCCGCGTTCATCAGGAGCACCGCGAAGGCCACCCCGTCGACGTACACGCCGAATGTCCGGATCACGTAGATCAACACGCCGATTCCGGCCCCGTAGACCAGCCTGCCCAGGTCGGTCGTGGAGGCCGAGACCGGATCGGTGGCCACAAAGAAGGCCCCGAGCATGGTTCCGCCCGCCAGCAGGTGGAACACCGGCGAGCCGAAGGCGTCGGGGTCCACCAGCCAGAACACCGTCGAGATGACCGCCAGCGAGCCGAGCACGGCCACCGGGATGTGCCAGCGGATGAGCCGTCGATGGATCATCCACACGCCGCCGGCCAGGAACGCCAGCGCGACCCACTCGCTACCCTGTCCGGCAAGCACGCCAAAGGCCGGGTGGTCCTGCAGAGCCGAGATTCCGGTCACGCCCAGGCTCTGCTCGCTGCGCCATGCATCCAGCGGGGTTGCCTGGGTCACGGCATCCAGCCCGAGCCCCGGCGGAAACACACCGAACAGGCTCCACTGCCAGGTTTCCAGGAAGCCCAGCCGCAAGGTTTCGGTCCCCAACGGCGCCCCCCAGAGCGTCATCTGCGCGGGAAAGGAAACCAGGACCACGATATAGCCCACCATCGCGGGGTTGAACAGGTTGTAACCAAGTCCCCCGAAGAGCTGCTTGCCGACCACCACCGCAAAACCGGCCGCAAACACGGGAATCCACCAGGGCACCAGGGTCGGCAGACAGAGCGCCAAAATCCAGGCCAGGACCACCACCGAGCCATCGCGCAGGTAGAAGCCCACGGGGCGCCGACGCAGGGAGAGCATGGCCGCCTCGAATGCCAGCGCCGACGCCACGGCCAGCAGCACATTGACCAGTACGCCCCAGCCCATGAGCGCAATGGCCAGGATCGTGCCCGGAATCAGGGCGTAGATCACGCCGCGCATGACACCCGAGACCGTGGCGGTGCTCTGGACATGGGGCGAACTGTGAATCTCGAAGCGCATGGGTCCCTTCCGGTTTATTCCCGATCACCGTCCGCCTTTTCGGCCTCGGCCTGTTTCGCGGCCTTGCGGGCCCTGGCCCGGGCGACGGCCGCCGCAATCTCGTCCTTGTCGACGCCCTTTCCATTGCCTGAGCTGCCCGTGCCAGGTTCCCCGCCCGCCTCGTCGTCGGCCCCGGACTGTTTCCTGGCGGCCAGCGCCGCCTTCTTGCGGGCCATGGCGTTCGCACGCTCGGCCTTTTCCCGCTCGATGCGTTCCTGGTGGAACTCGTAGCGCTCGCGGGCAAGCTCGGACTTGGCGCGTTCCTGCTCGCGTGTCCAGATCTCGGTCTTGGCATGCCGGAAGTACTGAACCAGCGGAATATGCGACGGGCAGACCGCCGAACAGACCCCGCACTCGATGCAGTCGAACAGGTGATACTCCCGTGCCCGTTCGTAATCCCGCGCCCGGGCGTGCCAGTACAGTTGCTGAGGCAGCAGATCAGCCGGACAGTACTCGGCGCACTTTCCGCAGCGGATGCACGGCATGGCGGGCTGCTCGGCCGGGCGGTCCTGCGGACGCAGCGCGAGCAGGCAGTTGGTTGCCTTGACCACCGGGATATCGTCCGAAGGCAGCGTAAACCCCATCATCGGGCCGCCGACCAGGAGACGATCAACGCCGGGCAGATACCCGCCGGCCGCCTCGATCAGCACGCTGGCCGGCGTGCCGAGCGGCACGTCGAAATTGCCCGGGCGGGCAATGCCCTCGCCGGTCACCGTGATCACCCGCCGCGTGACCGGCAGGCCGAACACCACCGCCTCATGGCAGGCCAGCGCCGTCGCCACGTTCTGGCAGAGCATGCCGTAGTCCGTGGCGTGCCGGCTGCGCGGCACCTCCACGCCAGTCAGGGTCAGGATCAGCTGCTTCTCGCCACCGGCCGGGTACCTCGTGGGAACGACCACCACCGAAAACCGGGAGTCCCCGACCCGCTCGATCGCGTCCTCCAGGGCCTGCGCTGCCTCCGGCTTGTTGTCCTCCAGACCGACCAGGCAACGTTCCGCCCCGACCGCGTGCATGATCACCTGGCCGCCCAGGATGATCTGCTCGGCCCGTTCGCGCATCAGCCGGTCATCGCAGGTGATGTAGGCCTCGCATTCGGCGCCGTTGAGAATCAGCGTGTCGATCTTCCGGTTTGGCGGGAGATCCAGCTTGACCGAGGTGGGGAATGCCGCCCCGCCCAGGCCGACCACGCCGGCCAGCTTGAGCCGCTCGCGGATCTGCGCCGGGTCATGCGCCCGGTAATCCGGCCAGGGTTCGAGCGGTTCCGAAGCCTGCCGCCCCGCCCCGTCCGGTTCAAGCAGGATACAGGGCGCCGGCAGACCCGAAGGATGCGGAATGGGCCGGCTTTCGATCGCCCGGATGGTTCCCGAAACCGGGGCGTGCACGGCGGCGGAAACCCGGCCGTCCGGCACGGCGATCATCTGCCCCAGCCCGACGCGGTCGCCCGGCTCGACCAACGGTCTGGCCGGCTGGCCGATATGCATGTGCAGAGGCAGGATCAGGGTCCCGGTTGCTTCCAGGCGGCGGATTGGTTCCCGGTTGCTCAGGTCCTTCTTGCCGGGCTGGTGCAGCCCGCCGTGAAAATCGTGCAAGGCGATCAAGAATCGGACTCCATGGCCATCCTGCGATGTTCGAAACCGGCCTGGTCCGTGGCGTCGTAGCCGATGGCCGCCGGCGACGCCGTGGCAGGCATGGGCCACTTGAACCGGTCGGGTCGCTCGGGCAGTGCCTCCATGGTGATGCAGTCAACCGGGCACGGGTCCACGCAGAGCTCGCAGCCGGTGCATTCGGCTTCGATCACGGTATGCATCTGCTTGGCTGCCCCGAGAATCGCATCCACGGGGCAGGCCTGGATGCACTTGGTGCAGCCGATGCAGATCGCCTCGTCGATGACTGCCACCCGTTTTTCCTGTTCGACCCCATGCTCCGGGTCAAGCGGCAGGGGCTCGACGCCCAGCAGGTCGGCCAGGGCGATGATCGTCGTCTCCCCACCGGGCGGACACTGGTTGATTTGCGCCTCGCCGGCCGCGATCGCTTCGGCATAGGGACGACAGCCGGGATATCCGCACTGGCCGCACTGCGTCTGCGGAAGCAGCTCGTCGATTCGGTCCGCCAGCGGGTTGCCTTCCACGCGGAACTTCTGGGCCGCGATGCCCAGGATAATGCCGAAGACCACGGCAAGACCGGCAAAGATGAAAATGGCTGACCACATCACGCAGGTACCAGACCGGCAAAGCCCATGAAAGCCAGTGCCATCAGGCCGGCGGTCACCAGGGCAATCGGCACGCCCTGAAATGCCGCGGGCACATCGGCTGCCGCCAGCCGCTCGCGAAGCGCGGCAAACAGAACCAGCACCAGCGAGAAACCGGCGGCGGCCCCGAAGCCGAACAGGGCCGACTCCACGAAACCGTAGCCGGTCTGCACGTTCAGCAGGGCCACGCCCAGCACAGCACAATTGGTCGTGATCAGGGGCAGGTAAATTCCCAAAACATTATGAAGCAAGGGGCTGGTCTTGCGGACCATCATCTCGGTGAAGTTGACCACCACCGCAATGACGACTATGAACATGATGGTGCGCAGGTAGTCGATTCCGAAGGGCACCAGCAGGTAGGCGTTGGTGAGGTAGCTGAGCACCGAGGCCAGCGTCAGAACGAAAGTCGTCGCCAGCGACATCCCGATCGCCGTCTCGACCTTCTTCGATACGCCCATGAAGGGACACAGGCCAAGGAACTTGACCAGCACGAAGTTGTTGACAAGCACCGTGCTCAACAGGATCAACGCGTATTCGGTCATCGGCTCCTCGTCGGGTCGGCAAGCACGCCCTGCAGGCACTGCCCGCCACAACCTCCGGGCGCGCGGGCTTCAAGGCTGGCCAGTATAGCCCAAGGCAGGCAGGCCGCGCATCGCGGGCGACCACGTCCTGAATGAGGAAAGCCCGCCGTTTGCGCAAACGCCCCGTCACCCGTTGGGTAATCCAGGCCTCATGGGAGAAGAATTTTCATTTATATGGTATAAGAAAACAAACTCCAGAGCGGAATCGAAGCCATGGATGAAGTATTCGAGCATCACCTGATCGAGTCGGCACGCCTGTGGCGCGCCGCAGTCAACCGGCTGCTTGGGCGGGACGCGCTGACGCTCTCTGCCTGGCGCGTGCTGTCGCTCCTGTACCGTGACGGCGAGGGCGATACCCAGAAGGTGCTGGCCCAGCGCCTCGGGGTGGAGGGGCCGACGCTTGTGAAGCTGCTGGACAGCCTGGTTCGCAACGGCTGGATCGAGCGGCGGGCAAGCCGGCTCGACCGCCGTGCCAACACGATCTGGCTGACCGAGGGGGCCAGTACGCGGATCAGACGAATCGAAACCGATCTGAACCAGCTGCGCGAGGCCATGGTCGACCGGCTTGATGTCGAGGCGCGCCGCAGTCTGGCCCAATCGCTGGCCAGACTGCATGTGCAGTTGCAGGCGTACAGGGAGGACGGGGCACCGCCGGCTTCCGAAACGGACGCCGGTGGTCACTTTGGGCTTGCGACGAACCAGGCGCTGCCCACAGCCCCGCCGGCACGGTAGGCATCACCCGAGACCCGGGCCGACGATGACTGGATGGCTGTCCGGTGCGCGTTCACCGGGAATCTCTGCGCCAGGTCCTGCCTGACCGCGCGCACTTGCACCGGCGGTACCGCGCCAGGCGGCGAAATCCGCGCTCGGCAATGCCGGCTCCGCCTTCAGGCGTGTTCCGTGCTGCCCCAAGGCCGTGAAAGGTCCGGGGCGCGGACCTCGCAAAGCGATGAAGGCATCCATCCTCCGTGGGAAACCTCGCTCGGGCATTCGCGCCACAATTTCTTGGTCCGGGCGGACATTCCGGGATTCGTGAAGCGAAGGCTTTCGGGTACCATGCGCCAATCGAGCCCACTCGAGCCCGCCTGCATGCCCAGAAGGTTCTTTCGTCGATTGTCGGCACATGCCGGTTCGGTGCGAAACCACAGGCACATGCGCGTGTTTGGTTCCCGCCTGCAGGACGGCAACCTCTGGCACCTGAACCGTCGTTCGGTTTCCGGCGGTGTGGCGGTCGGGCTGTTTAGTGCCTTTGTGCCGATACCTTTCCAGATGGTGCTGGCCGCAGGACTTGCCATTCTGCTGCGCGTCAACCTGCCCTTGTCCGTCGTCCTGGTCTGGATTACCAACCCGATCACCATTGTGCCCCTCCTCTGGGTGGCCAACCGGATCGGCTCGATCATCCTGGGTGCTCCGGTCGAAGCCATGCCCGCGGATACGACCTTGGAATGGATCACCACCCACCTGGAGCGTCTCTGGGCCCCGATGGCCACCGGACTGGCGGTGATGGCCTGCACCGCATCGCTTGCCGGCTTCGTCCTGGTGCGGCTGCTGTGGCGTTTGAACGTGGCAGCGCACAAGCGTGCGCGGCAGGCAAGTCGACGCCTGCGGGAGCTCAAAAACAGCGCGGCCCGGCAATCCGGGGCCAGCGAGCGCGAGAAAGGCTAGGAAATCTCGGCACGAATGCTTCAGATTTGCGATCCGGGGCATGAAAACCCTGCCACGGCGCGAACCGGTCGATCGCCCGGCATGCGGCGAACCGGCAGGGTATTCGGGTGTTTAATCGCCCACCGCTGCGTGGCGCGGACAAGGCGTTGGCGCATCAGGCATGAGCCGGCGCCTATTCGACAATCTCTATCAGGGCCCCTTCCGGGAGCCGGTCGAACAGCTCGATCACGTCCCGGTTGTACATGCGCACGCAGCCCTTGGAGGCCGGCTGGCCGATCAGCCCCTCCTCCGAGGTGCCATGGATGTAAATGAAGCGCTCCTTCGAATCGATGCCGCTTCCACGGTTGATTCCCGGCTCCAGCCCGTCCAGCCACAAAATCCGCGTCGTGATGTCGTCACGGCCGGTTCGAACCGGCTCGCTGACAATTTCGGCGATTCTCCCGGTCGGCTCGCGCGCGATGAACGACATCCCGAATGGCGCGTCATCACCGATCTTGCTGTCGATGCGGTGCAGACCCAGGGGGGTCTGGTTGCTTCCCTCGCGGTTGCCGATCCCCAGTGCGGCCGTCGAGACGGGATACTCGGCCCGGAGCGCCTCGCCCTGGAACAGGTAGAGCCGCTGCGCCGCCACGTGCACCACCGCATAGGGCATGGCCTGCACGCCGTCCACGGCCAGGTAGTCGAGCACCTTGGCCTGCGCCTCGCGCACGGGTTCGGGCAACGACTCGGCGATCGCAGCCGCACCCCAGACCCAGGTCATGGCGAGCATCAGCCCCGCCAGCAGCCTACTCGGCATTGTGCAGGCCGACCGCCACGATGTCCTTCGAGCGCCCCGGCGTCTTGCCGGACTCGCCACGGCGCTCGGCCTGGCCGTCCAGAAATGCCTGATCGACGTCCCCGGTGATGTACTCGCCCGTAAAGCAGGAGCAGTCAAAGGTCTTCAGTGCCGGGTTGCCGGCACGGACTGCCTCGACAAGATCGTCGAGGTCCTGGTAGATCAACCGGTCGGCGCCCACCGCGTCGCAAATCTGCACCACCGACCGGTCATGGGCCACGAACTCGTCCGCGGCAGGCATGTCGATCCCGTAAACGTTCGGATACCGGACCGGGGGCGCTGCGGAGGCCATGTACACCTTGCGGGCGCCCGCCTCCCGGGCCATCTTGATGATCTCGCCACAAGTGGTGCCCCGGACGATCGAATCGTCCACCAGCAGCACGTTCTTGCCCTTGAATTCCAGGTCGATGGCATTGAGCTTCTGGCGCACGGACTTCTTGCGCTGCGCCTGGCCTGGCATGATGAAGGTCCGCGCGATATAGCGGTTCTTGATGAACCCTTCCCGGTACTTCACGTTCAGGGCCACCGCAATCTCGAGTGCCGCGGTCCGGCTGGTGTCGGGGATCGGGATCACCACGTCGATGTCGTGGTCCTGCCACTCGCGCCGGATCTTCGCCGCCAGCCGCTCCCCCATCCGCATCCGCGCCCGGTAAACGGAAACCTCGTCGATAATCGAGTCCGGCCTGGCCAGGTACACGTATTCGAAGATGCAGGGCGAATAGCGCACCTGCTCCGCGCACTGACGGGTGCTCACCTGCCCGTCCACGCTGATGAAGATCGCTTCGCCCGGTGCCAGGTCGCGCACCAGCTCAAAGCCGGTCGCCTCGATCGCCACGCTTTCCGAGGCGATCATGTACTCCCTGTGACCGGCCTCGTTTTGACGAACCCCGTAACACACGGGCCGTATTCCGTTCGGATCGCGGAACGCCACGATTCCCCGGCCGGACAGCAGGGCGATCACCGCGTAGGCGCCCTTGGCGCGGCGATGCACCCGCCCCACCGCATCGAAGATATCCTCGGCCGAGGGCTCCAGCCCCGGCGCCGCGGCCAGTTCATGCGCGAACACGTTGAGCAGCACTTCCGAGTCGGAATTGGTGTTCAGGTGCCGTCGATCCTCGATCAGGACCGCGCGCCGCAACTCTTCGACGTTCGTCAGATTGCCGTTGTGCCCCAGGGCGATTCCGTAGGGGGCATTCACGTAAAAGGGCTGGGCCTCGGCGGCCGAGTCGCAGCCGGCAGTCGGGTAGCGGACGTGCCCGATGCCCATGTTGCCGCGCAGCTGGCGCATGTGTCGGGTGTGGAACACATCCTTGACCAGCCCGTTCTCCTTGCGCAGAAACATCCGGTCATGCGCGCAGGTCAGGATGCCGGCGGCGTCCTGACCACGATGCTGCAGCAGCGTCAGACCGTCGTAGAGGGTCTGGTTGACAGGATCATGACCGACAATGCCGATAATTCCGCACATGAAGCAACCTCGACTAGGAATTCTCAGAAAATGAAGTGTTCCGCCATATCCGCGGGCAACAGCGCGTGGATCCAGACGGCGACAACACGAAAATGCGGGATAAGCAGGGAATCCTGCCACCAGGGTTCTGAAGGCATGGCCGTCAATCCCGCGAGCAGGATCAGCACCGCCACGATGAATACCCCCCGGGCCGCACCAAACACCAGCCCGATGGACCGATCCGTACCCGAAAGGCCTGTCTTCTCAACCGCCTTGGAAACGGCCCAGTTGATGAGCCCGCCAATCAGGAGCACCAGGATGAACAGGGCCAGGAAGGCTGTCGCCACCCGCATCGAGGGAATCTCGATGGCAGCGGGCAGCCACTGGGCCGCCAGCGGCGAAAAGCCGAGCGCAATGACGAACGCGGCAACCCAGGTCAGCAGCGAAATCACTTCCCGGACGAACCCGCGCAGGAGGCTGACCAGGGTGGAGACCAGCACCACCGCCAGGATCAGCCAGTCGACTACGCCCAGGTCCATCAGTCACGCACCACCATGCCGTCGCGGTTCAGGCGCTCGCGCAACCGGGCGCGCTGGATATCGGCCTCCTCGCGGGTCCGGAAGGGTCCGACCCGGACCCGCCAGACAGTGCCCTGTTCGGCGAAGAGCGGTTCGACATAGGCCCTGAAACCGGTTTCCTGCACGCTTTCGCGCAGGCCCCGGGCATTGAGCTCATCCGAAAAGCTGCCCAGCTGGACGACCCAGGAACCTTCGGCTTCTGTCGACGCGGGGGACTCGGACGGTGCCGGCGCCTGCCCGGTCCGGTCCCGGGCCGCCGCCCCGGGCGCATCATCTTCATCTTCCGCCGGCGACCGAGCCGACTCGTCCGGTTCACGCCCGGCCTGCTGCCGTGTCTCCGGCTCGGCCGTCCCGCTTGCGTCCTCATCCCGGTCACCGCTTGTCGCCGGACCCTGCAAGGCCTCGGCGGCGTCATCTGCCAAAACCGGGGTCTGCCCTTGCGGATCGTCCGACACCCCGGCCGGCGGGCCGGGCGGTTCGTCGACCGGGGTCCCGATCGAGTCCTCGGTCACTGACGGCAATCGCTCGGGCGGATCTTCGATCATCGACACCGCATCGGGCATCGGCTCGGGTACCCCCGCGATTTCCACTTCGGGGATCTGCGGCCTTTCGGGAATCTCGGCCACGTCGAGCGTATGGCGCAAGCCTTCACCGTCCAACCAGAGCGGCAGGAGCAGCACCGCCAGCGCAATCAGCACCGCTGCCCCGACCAGACGCTGTCTTAGCCGATTTTCCACCTTCAGATCCCGCCGATCAGGTGACCACGAACGGCCGCCACCGTCATGAATGAGCCGAACACCAGAATCACGTCCCCGGGACGCGCCCTGCAAAGAGCACGATTATACGCACCCACGGGATCGGAATCACAAAGCGGATTTTGCAGATTCGCAACATCCGCCAGCCGGTCACGCAATTCCCCGCTGTCCAATCCCCTTGGCCCTCCCAGTCCGCCCAGAAACCAGGCATCGACGCACCCGGCCAGCTCGGCGGCCATCGCGGCCGGATCCTTGTCCGCAAGGGCGCCCATGACGGCAAGCACCGCGCCGGCGGGCCGAATTCGCTCCTCGAGCAGCAGGCGCAGTGCCGCGCAGCCCTGGGGGTTGTGGGCCACGTCGAGCACCGTGATCACGCCATCCCGTTCGATGATCTCTCCTCGCCCCGGGTTGGCCGCGAAACGCAGGCCCTCTGCCACGGCCGCCTGATCCGGACGCAGCGCCGAAGGCAGGAGGCGAGCGGCCATGATCGCCCCGGCGGCATTGTCGATCTGATGCGCTCCGGGCAAGGCCGGAAGCGGCAGGTCCAGGGATACCGTCCGGTCCGGCAGGGCGCCGGCGCCCGTTTGGGTCGACGATGAATCCGGCATGTCCGGCTCGTCCGACGCACATGGTGTTCCGGCAGGCGCCGGCCCGGTCCACTGCAGACGTCCCGCCCGGCATTGCGCGTCGAACCTGCTCCCCAGACGGTACAGCGGAGCCCCGAGGACAGACGCCCAGTGGATGATCGCCTGCGGGCAACTTCTTCCGGAGAACACCGCAGGCCGTCCCGCCCGCAGGATTCCCGCCTTCTCGAACGCGATGCTTTCGATGTCGTTGCCCAGCCATCGGGCATGGTCAATGCCAATCCGGGTGATGACCGCGATGTCCGCATCGACCACGTTCACCGCGTCCAGACGCCCTCCCAGCCCGACTTCCAGCAGAAGCACCGCCGGCGACCACGCGCCCGCGGCCTGCAAGGCCGCCAGGGTCGTGTACTCGAAGTAGGTCAGCGGGACGCCTTGACGCGCCTGCTCCACGCAATCCAGTGCAGCAACAAGCCTTTTTGAATCAATATTTTGACCATCAAACCTGATTCGTTCCCTGAAGTCATTCAGGTGCGGCGAGACATAGGCAGTCACCCGGTGGCCAGCCGCCATCAGCATGGCTTCGAGAAACGCGACCGTGGATCCCTTGCCATTGGTTCCGGCCACGGTGATGATCGTCGGCCTGCTCGAGGCGAAGGGGGAGAGCCGACGGTACACCTGATCCACCCGGCCAAGTCCCAGCTCGACCCGGCTGATGTCGAGGGCTTCGAGGCGTTCGAGCCAGCGGGAAAGCGCCGGGTCCAAGGCGACTCAGTCCGTGAGCCGAGGGGGCGACGCCTCGCCCTCGGGTTCGACGGGGGGCTCCGGTGCTTTCTCCTCGATTGCATCTGCCGAAACGGGGGCTTCGGCTTCACTGGGGCGGTTCATCAGCAGGGAAAGCAGATTGGCCAGCCGATCGCGCATCTGGTGCCGATGCACGATCAGGTCGATCGCGCCGTGGTCGAGGAGAAACTCGCTGCGCTGAAAGCCCTCCGGCAGGGTCTGACGCACGGTCTGCTCGATGACCCGCGGCCCCGCGAAACCGATCAGCGCGTTGGGCTCGGCCACATGCACGTCTCCGAGCATGGCGAGACTGGCCGACACCCCACCCATGGTCGGATCGGTCAGCACGACCACGAAGGGAACCCGTTCCCGGGCGAGGCGGTCGAGCGCGGCACTGGTCTTGGCCATCTGCATCAGCGAGAACAGCGCCTCCTGCATTCGTGCGCCGCCCGAGGCGGTAAAGCACACCAGCGGCGCGTGGTTCTTGATGGACTCGTTGACCGCCCGCACGAACTTCTCGCCCACCACCGAGCCCATCGACCCGCCCATGAACGCGAAGTTGAACGCCGTGACCACCACCGGGTCGCCCTTGATCAGGCCGCGCATGGCCACCAGCGCGTCGTTCTCGCCAGTCTGCCGCTGCGCCTGTACCAGGCGGTCCCGGTACTTCTTGGAATCACGGAATCTCAGCAGATCGACCGGCGCAAGCTGGGGCGCAATTTCGAAGCGGTCTTCGGGGTCAAGCAAGGCATCGAGCCTGGCCCGCACCCCGATCCGCATGTGGTGGTCACAGTGCGGACAGACCTCGAGGTTGCGGGCCAGCTCCTCGCGATAGAGGACCGTCTCGCAGCCCTGGCACTTGACCCACAACCCCTCCGGAACGCCCTTCTTGTCGCTGGTGACCGTGCGGATCCGGGAGGGCAGCAGCTTTTCGAGCCAGCTCATTGGTCATCTCCCGGAACCGCCGGACGGGCGGCGTCCATCGCCTTGCGCATGTCGAGGACCAGCGTCCCCACCGCATCAAGCAGGGTTTCCCGGTCATCCTCGTGCTCGGCGATACGCCGAACCAGGGCACTGCCCACAACCACCGCATCGGCGATGAGGCCCACCCGCGCGGCGGCCTCGGGGCTGGAGATGCCGAACCCCACGCCGACCGGCAAGGCCGTGTGGCTGCGAATCCGGGCCAGCCGCTCGTCCACCGCGTCGATGTCGAGCGTGCTCGCTCCGGTCACCCCCTTGAGCGAGACGTAGTAGACGAACCCCCCCGCCACGCGGGCGATGGTCTCGATGCGCGATTCCCGGGTGGTCGGCGAAACCAGGAAGATCGGATCGAGCCCGGACGCGCGCAGGCTTTCGAGTATCTCGTTGCCTTCCTCGGGCGGCAGGTCGACGGTCAACACCCCGTCCACGCCGGAGGCAGCTGCGGATTTCGCGAATGCCTCGGCGCCCATGGCCTCCATGGGGTTCTGGTAGCCCATCAGAACCACGGGCGTCTGGTCGTCGTGGTTCCGGAACTCGGCAACCATGCCCAGTACGCCACGCAGGCTCACTCGATGCCGCAGCGCACGCTCGTGCGCCGCCTGGATGACTGGTCCGTCGGCCATGGGGTCGGAAAAGGGCACGCCCAGCTCGATGATGTCGGCACCGGCCTCGACCAGCCGGTGCATCAGGGGTACGGTCCATTCCGGGCGGGGGTCGCCTGCGGTGACATAGGGAATCAGGGCGGTGCGGCCCGCAGCACGCAACGCTTCGAATCGGGCTTCAAGACGGCTCACAGTTCGATTCCCTCCCGCTTGGCCACGGTATTGATGTCCTTGTCGCCCCGGCCGGACAGGTTCACCAGGATAATCTGGTCGGACGACATGGTGGGCGCGAGCTTCTTCGCGTGGGCCACGGCGTGCGCGCTCTCGATCGCGGGAATGATGCCCTCGTACTTCATCGTGTCGTGAAAGGCCTCCATGGCCTCCGCATCGGTGATCGCGTCGTAGTGCACCCGCTCGATGTCCTTGAGCCAGGCATGCTCGGGACCGACGCCCGGATAGTCCAGGCCGGCGGATACCGAGTGCGTCCCGATGATCTGCCCGTCCGGGTCTTCCATCAGGTAGGTCCGGTTGCCATGCAGCACGCCGGGTCTGCCAGCCGTCAGCGGTGCCGCATGCCGTCCGGTCTCCACGCCGTCCCCGCCTGCTTCCGAGCCGAACATCCGAACCGACTCGTCATTCAGGAACGGGTGGAACAGCCCGATGGCATTCGAGCCGCCCCCGACACAGGCAACCAGCGCGTCCGGCAACTTGCCGGTCAGCTCCAGCATCTGCGCGCGCGCCTCGCGCCCGATGATCGACTGGAAGTCGCGGACCATGGCGGGATAGGGATGCGGGCCGGCCACCGTGCCGATGATGTAGAAGGTGTTGTCCACATGGGTCACCCAGTCGCGCATCGCCTCGTTCAGCGCGTCCTTGAGGGTGCGCGTGCCGGAGGTGACCGGGACCACCTTCGCCCCCAGCAGCCGCATGCGAAAGACGTTCGGCGCCTGGCGCTCGACATCCTCCGCGCCCATGTACACGATGCACTCCAGGCCCATCCTTGCCGCGACCGTGGCCGTGGCCACCCCGTGCTGGCCGGCGCCGGTTTCGGCGATGATGCGCGTCTTGCCCATGCGCCGGGCCAGCAGGGCCTGACCGAGGGCATTGTTGACCTTGTGCGCGCCGGTATGATTGAGGTCCTCGCGCTTGAACCAGATCTGGGCCCCGCCATAGGCCCGGCTCATTCGCTCGGCATGGTAGAGCGGTGTCGGTCGACCGACGTAGAACTTCAGGTCGGACTCGAATTCCGCGAGGAACTCCGGATCGTTCCGGTACCGGTCGTAGGCCTCCTGGAGTTCTTCCAGCGGCCCCATCAGCGTCTCGGCAACAAAGCGGCCGCCAAAGCGGCCAAAATGGCCACTGGCATCCGGAAACTGGCTGAAATCAACCTTGGACATGCTTTACCTCGTTGATGAATCGAATGAGCCGGGCCGGATCCTTGACCCCCGCAGATGCCTCGACCCCGCTGCTGACGTCGACCGCCCAGGGCGACAGCCGCCGCACGGCCTCCCCGACATTGTCCGGGTTCAGACCGCCGGCCAGCACCAGGGGGCGATCGCAACGCTGTGGCCACAGCGACCAGTCGAATACCGCGCCGCTGCCCCCCATTTTTCCGCCGCCGTGACTGTCGAGCAGAAAGCCTCGCGCCGCTCGGTGCGTTGACAGGGCTTCCCGCAGCGCGGTCTCATCCGCGGCGGGCACCGCCTTGATGTAGGGCCGATCGAAACCGGTGCAGAACGCCTCGTTCTCGTCGCCGTGAAACTGCAAAAGGTCCGGACGCACTACCGAAACCACCTTCCGAACCCACTCGGCATCCTGATCCATGAACAGCGCCACCGTCTGAACAAAGGGCGGTACCGTGGCGATCAGTGCGCGGGCGTGTTCCGGACTGACCTGACGACGGCTCGCAGGCACGAACACAAATCCCAGCGCATCGGCGCCGGCCTCCACCGCGGCGGTGACGTCTTCCAGGCGCGTGAGACCACAGATCTTGACTCGGGTTCGCATAAGATCGCGTGTGCTCCAGGGGGAAAACTGCAAAAGTCTACCAGATGGCGCCAAGACGGACACGCTCGGGCTCGGGCTTGCGCCATGGCCGGCCAGCCCCCGTCCCGTCGCGCCACGAGGAAAGCCGGCCGATCACACCGTGGCGGGCATGCGCGGGGCGGACGAAGGGCCGGCAGCCCGCGCGTCTGTCATGGACAGGAACTCATGGACAGGAACCGACCCGCGGCGGGTACCGGCCCGCGGCAAAGGGCAGCAGGCGTCCCGGACAGTCGTCAGGCACGGTCACGCCGTGTTCCGGGTCGATCCGTGCCCAGCCGATTCCGGCCGGGGCCGGCATGCTGCCAGGCTGAAGATCAAGCCCGGAGAAGGTCTCTACCCAGACCGGCAGCGCACCGCTTGCGCCGGTCAGCCCGGTCGGGCCATTGTCGTCCCGGCCGACCCAGACCACACCCAGCTTGTCGCCCGTGAACCCGGCGAACCAGCTGTCTCGCGAGCCGTTGGTCGTCCCCGTCTTGCCGGCGATTTCCAGCGAGGGATCAAGCGTGCGGTACGCCGCGCGGCCGGTTCCCTCGGAGACCGCGATCTTCAAGGCATGATTGGTCAGGTAGGTCGCAGCCGGATCGAGAACCCGCTCGACGGAGAGTCCATAGCGGTTGAGCGGTCGACCTTCCGAATCGACCACCGAACGAATCGCCCGCAGCGGCATGCGAAAACCCTCGGTCGCGAGCGTGTGGTACATTCCCGCCACCTCCATGACCGTGTGTTCCTGGGAGCCAAGCAGGTCCGCCGGATAACGGATGCCGCCCCGACCGAGGCCCATCCGCTCCAGGGTTGAACCCACCTGCTCCAGTCCGAGCGCCATGCCCAGCTGCACCGCTGGCACGTTGCGCGACTGCGCGAGCGCCTCGAACAGCGGGACGGCGCCCAGGTAGCGGTTGTCGTAATTGCGCGGCGACCACGTTTCGCTGCCCCGCTGCTCGATGCGCAGCGGGGCATCTTCCAGTGGCGTCACCAGCGTGTACCGCTGTGGTCGTGAAAGCGCCGTCAGGTAGATGGCAGGCTTGATCAGCGACCCGATCTGCCGGCGCGCGTCCAGGGCCCGGTTGAAACCGGCGTATTCGGTGTCCCGTCCCCCGACCAGGGCCAGAATCTCGGCAGATGGGCCGTCCACGATCACCGCGGCCGACTCCAGGCTGCCCGGTTCAAGGCCGCGCGCGCCCTCGATCCGCATCAGGGCATTTTCGACGGCCTGTTCCAGGTGGTACTGGACCTGGGGATCGAAGGTGGTGAAGATGCGCAAGCCCCGGGTGCGCAGGTCGACATCGCTGTAGTCAGCGGCCAGCTGGCGACGGACCAGCTGGATGAACGCCGGATTGCCGACTGCCGCGCCCGGGCGAGGCAGCACACCCAGGGGCCGGGCCTGCAGCCGCTCAAGCCACTCCGGGGGAATCAGGCCCTCCGCCTGCATGACCGAGAGCACCACGTTGCGCCGTTCCAGGGCACGTTCCGGGTTGCGCCTCGGATTGTAGAACGAGGCCCCCTTGACCATGCCCACGAGCAGCGCGATCTGGTCGATGTCCAGTTCGGCCACCGGCCGGCCGAAGTAGAACTCGGCCGCGAGCCCAAAGCCGTGGATGGCCCGGGCGCCGTCCTGCCCCAGATAGATTTCGTTAAGATAGGCCTCGAGGATTTCCTCCTTGCCGTAGCGGGCTTCGAGGATTATCGCGATGATCGCCTCCGCCGCCTTGCGTCGATAGGTGCGCTCTGCGCTCAGAAACAGGTTCTTGGCCAGTTGCTGCGTAATGGTGCTGCCTCCCTGCACCGTGCGTCCGGTCACGAGGTTCGTAAACGCCGCCCGCAGGATGGCCAGCGGGTTCAGTCCGGAATGCTCGTAAAACTGGCGATCCTCGACCGCCAGCAGGGTGTCCACCAGCGCCGCCGGGGTTTCGTCCAGCCGCAAAAGCAGCCGATCCTCGGCCTGGTCAGCGTAGAAGTTGCCAATCAACGGCGCATCGAGCCGCACGATTCCGACCGGTTCGCCCGCCCGACCCCGAACGCGGCGGACGGTGTCGCCTGCGAAGGTCACCCGGTAGACCCCGCTGGGCTCGGCACCATCCCAGTACTCGAACTCGCGCACGTGAATCTGCAACTCGGGCCCAAGATTCGTCCAGCGCCCGGGGCGATCGGCGGCTCGGGCACTCTCCCGGTACCCCAGCGCCTGCAACGTCCGCACCACCGCCGCCCGATCAACCGGTGCGCCCGCATACAGCTCCAGTGGCCGCCCGTACACCTTTGCGGGCACGGCCCAGAGCGCCCCGGCAAAGCGCTCCTGGACCTGACGGTCCAGGTAGGCCACCCACAGGGCGAGGAACACCCCGCCGATCAGTGCCAAAGCCACGCCCAGCTTGAGCGCGAACCCCAGCACCCGGCGCGGGACCGAACGGCCCCGACCGGCCTGGCGACGGCGAGTCTGTTTGCGCTTGGCCATGAACACGAGGATCCAAACAGGGTAAGATGAAGAACGGGCAATCAACGGGCAATCGGTGACCCGTGGCCCGCGAGGCCCGGGTCGAGCCACTCGTTTTGCATTGCGTTTTGCATTGAACGGGCGCGCCCGAAGCGGAGCCGATCCGGCCGACCGCTGCGATGCCGCGAGCGCTTGCTCCGGCAACCGACCTGCACCGGCCCGACCAGGCACGGACGGCAATTGCCGCCCGACGCGTTTGGGAGCCTGAACGCCCACCGGTTCTTCGAGGCGGATGGGCCGGCGCCGGATCGCACACCGCCGGCACCCGACGGCTGGCCCCCGGTCGAGGTTCCGATCAAGGGGTGTTTTCAGCGCTGCCCGTGCGCCCGTCCCCGGATTCTAAACCAACCGAAGAGATCTCGTCCGATGCAAGTAGAACGCGCCCCCGAAAAACAAGCCGATCTCGTCGAACAGCTCAAGCCCGTGCTGGCCCGGCGCCACGGGGTGAGCCCGGATACTGTCGAACACCTGCAAACGCATATCTCCCACGTGCTGCTTGTGGGCGACCGGGCCTACAAGATCAAGAAGCCCGTGAACTTCGGCTTTCTGGACTTTTCCACCCTGGCACGACGCAAGCAATTCTGCGCCGAGGAACTGCGCCTGAACCGGCGTCTGGCCGGCGCACTGTACGAAAAGGTCGAGCCGGTAAGCGGCCCGATGGACGCACCGCGACCGGGCGAGTCGGACGATCCCGTGGAGTACATGGTTCTGATGCGACGCTTCGACCAGGATCGGCAACTCGACCGGGTAGCCGCGGCTGGCGCGCTGAGTCTGGGGCACATGGACGAAATGGCAACGCAGCTTGCCCGGTTTCACGAGCAGGCTGCCGTCGCCGGTTCCGACACGCGCTTCGGCACGCCGCAGGTCGTGTTTGCCCCCATGGAACAGAACTTCGAGCAGATCGCGGAGTTCCTGCAGGAACCATCCAGTCAGGCACAACTGGAGCGGATCGCGCAATGGACCCGGGCCCGCCACGCGGATCTGACCGATCTGATTGCCCGGCGCAGGGCGGACGGCCAGGTGCGCGAATGCCACGGCGACATGCACCTCGCCAATATGGCGCTGTTCGACGATGAACTGGTGATTTTCGACGGCATCGAGTTCAACGACGACTTTCGCTGGATCGACGTGGCGAACGATCTGGCCTTCCTGCTGATGGATCTTGAGGACCGGGGGCTGATGGCCCATGCCCGCCGGCTGCTCAACCGGTACCTGGAAATCCGCGGCGATTATGATGCGCTGCCGCTGCTGCGCTTCTACCAGGTCTACCGGGCCGTGGTCCGGGCCAAGGTTGCGCTTCTGGGTCTGCATCACGCCGACGAAGCAGCCCGGAGCCAAATCTGGCAAACGTATCATCGCTACGCGGATCTTGCCGAGCGACTCATGGGCCCGCTGCCGCGTTTTCTGGCAATCACGCACGGCGTTTCCGGCAGCGGCAAGTCGATTGCCAGCCGGGCGGTCGTCGAGGCGACCGGCGCCATCCAGATCCGGTCGGACGCGATCCGACAACGGCTGTTCGGCCCTGAGCGCGACCGCAGCGGACAGGATATCTACACGCCGGAGGCAACCGAGGCGACCTACCGGCGCCTGGAGGAACTGGCCGGCGAGATCCTTGATGCCGGCTACCCGGCGGTTGCGGATGCGACCTTTCTCGCGTCTGTCCGGCGGGCGCCCTGGCCGGAAATCGCGCGGGCAAAGGGGGTCGGCTTTCATATCCTGGACATGCACTGCGACCGGGAAACCCTGGAACGTTTCGTGTCCGAACGTCTGGAATCGGGCCAGGACATCTCGGAGGCAGACCTGTCGGTGCTTCACGGCCAGCTCGCCCGTCGCGAGCCACTGAGTGCCGCCGAGCAGGCTCGGGCGCTGCGCATCCGCTGCGACGCGCCGATCGCAAGCCAGGTGGCCGACTGGCTGGACGTTCTGCTGCCGGGCCCGGCCATGGCAGAAACGCCCTCCGCGGCCGGGAGTACCTGAGCGCCGGAGCGCCTCGGCCCGTATCGCGACCGGACAGGCCCGACAACGCGACGCCGCCGACCTGCCCGAGTGCAACATCAGCCAAGGAAATTCAGCCTCATGCAGTTTTCCCGATTTCTTTCCCGGGCAACCGGCCGGCTGACCGGCATGATCACCATTGCGTTTGGCGTACTGCTGCTTGGGATGATCGCAGCGACCCTCAACGGCCTTTGGCAAAACGAGCGGCTGCTGGACAACCTCGACGAGGTCATCGAACGGCGCAGCGAGAACGTCCAGCTGACCACCGATCTGCTGGAGGCCGCCTACAACCGGCACCAGAGCCTGGTGAACCAGGTACTTACCGACGATCCGTTCGAGCGTGACGCGTTGCGCATGCAGTTTGACAGCTGGGGCAACCGCGTGGGCGAAGTCCGGTCCCGCCTGCGCCTGCGCCTCAAGTCCCCCGGCGCGCTGAACTATCTCGACGAGCAGGATGCCCTGATTCCCGAAATCGTGACCCTTCAGGAGCAGATCGTCCGCCTGGCGGCGGACGAGCGTGTTCCCGAGGCCATGGCGCTCCTGCGCGCCCGACTGTTCGAGCTCGACCGAGCCTTCGACCAGGTCATCGAGCAACTGCGCGCGTACGAGCGCCAGAAAATGGAAGCGGCGATGAGCCAGGCGCGCAGCGTGGGCCAGGAATCCCGGCGTTTCCTGATTCAGTCAGGCATCGGCGGCCTGCTTTTCGCCATCGGCCTGATGTGGCTGACGCTGCGCACGCTCGCCGGGCTGCGGCGCGACGTGCGCGATCAGGCCCTCCAGATTGAGGCAGCCAATGCCCAGCTTGAATTCGACGCGACCCATGATGCCCTCACGGGCCTGGCCAACCGGCGCGCCTTCTGGGCCTTTCTGGCCGGGGTCATGAACGGGCAGAACCCGTCATCAGGCACCAAGGCCTGGCTGCTCGCCTACATTGACCTGAATGACTTCAAGCCCGTCAACGACCGGCTGGGGCATGTGGCCGGCGACCGGCTTTTGTCCATCATGGCGGACAGGCTGGCCGAATTCGCGGCGACGCGCGGGGCGTTCGCCGCGCGACTCGGGGGTGACGAGTTTGCCCTGCTTCACCCGGCCGACCACCCAGAGGCCGAACAGCTCGCGGACCAGCTCGGCGGGCTGCTCGGCGCGCCCGTCGACCTCGGGACGGAGGCGATGATCCGGCTCGCCCCAAGCATCGGCCTGGCCCGCTGGCCGGGCGATGCCGACGATCCGGACGGCCTGATCCATGCAGCGGATACGCGCATGTATGCCCACAAGGCCGCCAGCAAGCGCGGCCGAGCTGGCTGAGGCGCGCAGAATGCCTGCCACTCAGGTTCATGACGTGGTCATCATTGGCGCCGGGGCCGCCGGGCTGATGTGCGCGGCGCGGGCGGCATACCGAGGGCTCAGGATCCTGGTGCTTGATCACGCCGACCGCCCCGGCAAGAAGATCCTGATGTCCGGCGGCGGGCGCTGCAACTTCACGAACACCGCCTGTGGCCCGGACCGGTTTCTTGGTGACAATCCGGCCTTCTGCATTTCCGCGCTGAAACGCTACAGCCCCTGGGATTTCATCGAACTGGTGGACCGTCACGGACTTGAATACGTCGAAAAGGCCCCCGGGCAGCTCTTTTGTCGCAACAGCGCGAAGGATCTGCTGAACATCCTGCTGACCGAGTGCGACTGGGCCGGCGCCGAGATCCGGACGCGAACGCGCATTGATCGGATCGATACCCAGGGCGAAGGATTTACCCTGAAAACCAGCGCCGGGCCGATCGATTGCGGCGCCGTGGTCGTGGCCACCGGCGGGCTTTCGATCCCCACCATGGGTGCCACCGGCTTCGGATACGACATCGCCCGGCAGTTCGGACTGGCGGTTCGTCCCACCCGCGCCGGGTTGGTGCCCTTTACCCTGCCGCCGCCGCTCAAGGCCCGGCTCGCGCCCCTGTCCGGGATTGCCACCGACGTGCGGGTGTCCTGCCACGAGGCCAGCTTCCACGAACCCATGCTGATTACCCACCGCGGCCTGTCCGGTCCCGCGATGCTGCAGATTTCCAGCTACTGGCAGCCCGGTGACGAACTGCGGGTGGATCTGTTGCCGCAGGCTGGCGGGGCAGAAGCCGTCTCCGCTTCGCTCAAGGCACAGCAGGCGGCGCATCCGAAAGCGGGCCTTGGCCGATGGCTGGGTACGCACTTTCCCCGGCGTCTGGCCGACGAGCTGACAGGCTGGCAGGGATCGCATGGCCCGATCGCCTCGGGCCTGGGTGACTGGCGGCATGCCGGGTTTGAGGCGGTGGCCCGTGCCCTGACCGACTGGCGAATCACGCCCGCGGGAACCGAGGGTTACCGAACCGCGGAGGTGACGCTCGGGGGGGTCGATACCCGCCAGGTTTCATCGAAGGACTTTTCGGCAAGGGATCTGCCCGGGCTTCGCTTTATCGGCGAGGTGCTCGACGTCACCGGCCAGCTTGGCGGGCACAATTTCCAGTGGGCCTGGTCGTCTGCCGTCTGTTGCGCCGAAACGCTCTGAGCCGACACGCACGCGCTCCAGGCAGGCCATGCGCGCGCACGATCGCGAATCGGGTGTTTCCCCACGGCGGCCACACGTCACGAACGGGTTATATTGAGTCGGCAGACTGAAAACCGTTACGCTGAACAATCCCGCTGTCATCCAAACCGGAGAGGAACAACCGATGAGCAACAACATGAGCCAGACGATGCATGACTTCAAGGCCGGCATGGGCATGATGACCAAAGAAGCCGGTGAAACCATGGAAGCCTTCAACGGCTTCATGAACGCGGTGCTCAAGGACGATGTGCTCGACGTGCGTACCAAGGAACTGATCGCGCTCGGCATGGCCATTACCGCCCGCTGCAGCTACTGCATCGGCATCCATGTGAACAAGGCCCTGCACGCAGGCGTGACCCACGAGGAAATCATTGAGGTCTGCAAGGTCGCCATCCTGATGGGCGGCGGCCCGGCCATGACCTACATTGCCGAGGTCCACAAGGCGCTGGAGATGTTCGAACGCGAACAGTCCTGACGAGGGCCAACCCCTGCGCGGGGGGGGCGCCGAAGACCCGCGGGGGAAAGCTCTGATTGTACCCAGAGCCTCTTGTGCAGGGCATGGACTCCCAGGCGGCCACCAAGGGAGATCAAGCGGCGACCATGGTCATCGCGCCCCGGGCCTTCCATCGGCCAGGGTCGGGAACGGCCTGCGATGCATCCGACGAACTACCGGCGCAAGCCAGTCCATTGCACGGCCGGGCACGGCACCAGGCCAAGCCTGCCGGCCCGGAGGTTGCCGCAGCAAGCCATGAATGGCCTGGTGCACAGTTTTCATCGAGAATCCGCCCATGCTTCCAGCCTGGCTGCGTCCCGCCCCCCTGATTGACGAACCCACCCGCCGCTGGATGCTGGACGTTTACGAATGGGCGCTCAAGTCGTTCGATGGGACGTTTTTCGCACGCCACACCCCGCTGGTCACTCCCACCGACCGGGACTTTCCAGGACGGGCCCGCGCCGGACATGAACGCGCGGTGCTGGTCCTCGATCACGTGTGCCGCCATGCCGGACTGGCGCACTGGCCGGTCACCCTGCAAGACCCCGTCGGGACCTCTCAGCCCAGCCTGGTCGCCACAACGGGGACGTTCACCCAACAACCCGGCGGGGTCCGCCGGATACCCACTCCGCCACCCGCCCGGCTGGACTACGCACCGGGACAGGTCACGAACCCCGAGGCGCTGATCGGCAGTCTTGCGCGTGCGCTGGCGGATCTGGTGGCCCGCACCGCGACCACGACACCGCCGGGCGGCGCCGAGAACTGGCGCCAGATGACGGAGGTTCTCGCGGTCTTCATGGGCTTCGGAATCATCATGGCCAACTCCGCCTACGAGTCGCCCAGGCTTGGCTGCGGCGCCTGCCGGGTTCCCGGCGCCGAACGGGCGGCCGACCTGTCTCGTTATGACCTGACTTACGCGCTGGCGATCTTCTGCGTACTCAAGCAGATTCGACCGGGTGCGGCGACGACCCACCTGAAAAGCCCGCTGCGCGGCCACCTGCGCAAGGCCGTCCGCCAGCTTCGGAAGGACCCCGATCTGATCCGTCTGGCAAATAGTCTGTCCGCAATGGATCACGTGGGTGAACCCAAGGAAAACACGACCTCGGACGTCGACCGCCGCGCAAGCGGTTGATCGAGCCCGGCTGGCGGAATGGCCACCGGGTCCGCAATCAGATGATCTCGTCCTCGTCGAACATCGGTTCACCCTCGAGCTGCGCGGTCAGCGATTCGAGCGTCGCCTCCGGCTCGGCCCGGGCACGCAGTCGGGCAATGTGGAACAGCGCATCGCCCTCGTGGACGACCGGCAGATTGGTGCGGCCGATGATCAGCCCCGGGTCGGAGGCGCGCACCTCGATGTCGATCTCCCCGAACGGATCGGAGAGCACGCCGAGCACCGCGCCCTCCTCCACCACGTCTCCGATATTCCGGTAACTGCGCAGCAACCCGCCTGCCGGAGCGCGAACCCAGTTGCTCGCGTGGCTGAACAGCGATTCGGCTCTTGGGCGGCTGATCCCCCGGGCCGGAATCATGCCGGTTTCCCGAAACACCCTGAGACAGCCGGTGACTCCCGCCCGGACGGCAAACTCGTCGAAGCGCAAGGCTTCACCCGCCTCGTAGAGCAGCACGTCCACATCCCTGGCCATTGCCGCCTCCCGCAGCGACCCGGCGCGCAATGGTGCGGTCAGCACCACGGGGGCGCCGAAGGCGCGCGCCAGTTCCAGGGTATCGGGCTTGGATGGCGTGACGCGAATCTGCGGCAGATTGCTTCGATGGATCGCGGCGGTGTGCAGGTCGATGCCCAGGTCACAGCGGGAAACCACCTGTTCCATGAAGCGATGCGCGAGTCGGGCGGCAAGCGAACCGCGGGGCGAGCCGGGAAAAGAACGGTTGAGATCGCGCCGGTCCGGCAGGTACCGGGAATGGTTCATGAACCCGAAGGAATTGACGATCGGCACGGCCATCAGGGTGCCGCGGAGGGTTTTCAGCTGTGACGCCCGCAGCAGGCGGCGAACGATTTCCACACCGAGGATTTCGTCTCCGTGTACCGCCGCGGAGACAAACACGGTCGGACCGGGACGACGTCCATGCACCACGTGGACGGACAGGGTAACCGGGGTGTGATCCGAGAGCGTGCTGACCGGCAGATCCACCGTGCGGCGCGAGCCCGGCGGCACGACCTCGCCCCCCAGCACGAAGCCGGTTCTCGCCGGCATTACCCCCGCCCCCGTTTCCGGGTACTGGTTGCCTGGGCCTTCTTTTCAAGAAACTCGATGATCTTGCCGGCGATGTCCTGGCCGGTCGCCTTCTCGACGCCTTCGAGTCCAGGCGAGGAATTGACTTCCATCACCACCGGGCCGTGATTGGAGCGCAACATGTCGACACCGCAGACATCCAGCCCCATGATCTTGGCCGAGCGCACGGCGGTCGAACGCTCCTCGGGCGTGATCCGCACCGTCCGCGCACTGCCGCCCCGGTGCAGGTTGGAACGAAAGTCGCCTTCCGCCCCCTTGCGCTGCATGG
>JBKHDT010000029.1:0-26281 GCA_046541195.1 Halothiobacillaceae bacterium
ACGCGGCAGGGCATCCATGCCCTGCGCGGGAAGGTCTGCCTTCGGGCAGACCTTCTTGCAAAAAAACTGCACGAAGCCTTCCATGGCCCCGTGCAGCCGCGCACGGGCCGATGCATGCTCGCCCCGTGCTTGCGCGATTCATTGGCTTGCGCCATGACGCGGCAGGGCATCCATGCCCTGCGCGGGAAGGTCTGCCTTCGGGCAGACCTTCCCTTATCATCACCGGCCACAGCCAGTTCACGAACCGGGGCAAATGAGCAGATGGAAGATTATCTTTGGTTTCTCGCAAAGGGAGTCACCCTCGTATTTCTCGTCGCGCTGCTGGTCGGGGCAGTAGCAGGCGCACTGCGCCAGACGCGCCCGGAACCGGAGGGCAACCTGCGGGTCCGTCGCTACAACGACCACTACCGGCGCATGACGCGGGCGATCGATGAAGCCGTCGCACCACCCCGCACCCTGCGTCAAAAATGGCGCTGGCGACGCGAGGCCCTGCAAGCCGAACGCCCGAGCCCGGAAGCACCCCGCACCTTCGTGCTGCGCTTCGAAGGCGACCTGCGGGCAAGCCAGGTCGAACGGTTGCGCGAGGAAATCTCCGCCATCCTGTCCCGCGCACGTCCCGAGACCGACCAGGTCGTCCTGATCCTCGACAGTCCCGGGGGGCTGGTGCCCGGCTACGGCCTGGCGGCCGCGCAGTTGACCCGGTTGCGCGATGCCGGGCTGCCACTCACCGTCGCGGTCGATCGCGTGGCGGCCAGTGGTGGCTATCTCATGGCGGCGGTCGCCGACCGGCTCGTGGCCGCGCCCTTCGCGATCGTCGGTTCGATCGGGGTGGTCGCGCAGATCCCCAACGTGCACCGGCTGCTCAAGCGCCACGACGTGGACATCGAGCTGATGACCGCGGGGGAACACAAGCGCACGCTGACGGTGCTCGGCGAGAACACCGAGGCCGGACGGCGCAAGTTCCAGGAAGACCTGGAGCAGACCCATGCATTGTTCAAGGAATTTCTGGCGCGTTACCGCCCGCAACTGAATCTCGATCAGGTCGCCACCGGCGAGTACTGGCATGCCGAACAGGCCCTGGCGCTCGGGCTGGTCGACGAGATTGCAGTCAGCGATGACCTGCTGCGCGATCTGTGTGCGAACGGCGAGACCTACGAAGTGCACTATCATCGCAAGCAGCGCCTGCACAAGCGGCTGGCCGTCAGCCTGCAAACAGTGCTTGACCGGCTCATGGGGACCGCAAGACCCTGAGCGCAAATCGCAGCTGCGTTTGTCGCAAGTCGCCCGGTCACGTTATTGTCAACGCGACATGCGAGCATCATTGCCCGTGACCGAGTGTTGACCGGTCGGGTCCAAAGGCAGTCAGCCCACGACCGCGAAGGCGCAACGAGACCGAAAAGGAACACCAAGTGATCGAAAGTCTGGTTCGTTACTCCCGAGTCCTGGAAATCGTCGGGGATATCCTGCGCGTCCGGGCCGTTGGCGCCGACGGCGAATCCGGAGGACCCGCGCGCTTCGGCGATCTCGCCCTGGTCGAGAACGTCGACGGACGACAGTCGCTGGCCCAGGTGATCGGCCTGGACCGCGATGTGGTCACCCTTCAGGTGTTCACCGGCACCAAGGGGCTGTCGACGCGGTGCTCGGTTCGCTTTCTCGGCCACCCGATGCAGGCCACCTACTCCGAGAACATTCTCGGCCGCATATTCAATGGTTCGGGTGTTCCGCTCGATGGCGGCCCCGACCTGTCCGCGGACACCAGGGTCGAGATCGGCGGGCCGTCGGTCAATCCCATGCAGCGCCGTCTGGCGTCGCGGATGATCCGCACCGACGTGCCGATGATCGACGTGTTCAACACGCTGGTCGAGAGCCAGAAGATCCCGGTATTCTCGGTGGCGGGCGAACCGTACAACAGCTTTCTCGCCCGGATCGGCATTCAGGCCGACGCCGACGTGGTGATCTTCGGCGGGATGGGCCTGATCTTCGACGACTACCATCTGTTCCGCAGCGCCTTCGAGGATGCCGGGGTGTTCGGGCGCACGGTGATGTTCGTCAACCAGGCATCCGACCCGGTGGTCGAGCGACTGCTGGTCCCCGACATGGCCCTGGCGGTCGCCGAGCGCTTTGCGGTGGAGGAAGCCAAGCGCGTGCTGGTGCTCCTGACGGACATGACGGCCTTTGCCGATGCCATGAAGGAGGTCGGCGTCGCCATGGACCAGGTCCCCTCCAACCGCGGTTACATGGGCGACCTCTACTCCCAGCTGGCACGTCGCTACGAGAAGGCCTGCGACTACAAGAGCGGCGGTTCGGTGACCATTCTCTCCGTGACCACCATGCCCGGCGACGATGTCACGCATCCGGTACCGGACAACACGGGCTATATCACCGAAGGCCAGTTCTACCTGCATGAAGGGGTGCTCGATCCCTTCGGCTCGCTCTCGCGCCTCAAGCAGCACGTGATCGGCAAGTCGACCCGCGAGGACCACGCCCAGATCATGAACACCATGATCCGGTTCTATTCCGAGGCGCGGGATGCCCGGCAGAAACAGGCGATGGCCTTCGAGCTCTCCGCCTTTGACGAGCGGCTGCTGGTCTTTGGCGACCTGTTCCGCCAGCGGTTCATGGATATCGAGGTATCCATGCCGCTGGAAGAAGCGCTGGACCTGTGCTGGAGAACGCTTGCCGAATGTTTCGAACCCGAGGAACTGCTGATGAAGCAGGCGCTGGTCGACAAGTACTACCCGCAGCAGGTGCGCGCGCAGGCGCGCTCCGAGCCGGGTGTGAGGCACACCGATCGCCCGGACGGGGAGGCTCATGGCGAAGCTGTCGCTGAGTAAGTCGGCGCTGCTCAGGGAATCGCGGCAGCTCAAGAGCTACCGCCGCTTCCTGCCCTCGCTGGATCTCAAGCGTCGCCAGCTGATTGCCGAGCGTGCGCGCGCCCGGGACGCGCTGGCCGAACTCCGTGACCGGCAGGCCCGGCTGCGTGAACAGGTGATGCAGCAGCTGCCCATGCTGGCCAACCACGAAGTCGACCTGCCGGACATGGTCCGGATTGAGCGGGTCGACATCCGGGAGGAAAACGTGCTCGGCACCCTGCTGCCGGTGCTTGACTCGCTGATGATGAAAACCCGTCCCTACTCCCTGCTGGCCCGTCCCCACTGGGTCGATGCGACCGTCGACCGGCTCGAGCGCATGCTGCGTCTGCGCGTCGAGGAGCGCATCGCCGAAATCCGTCTCGAACGGCTGGAGGCGGCGGTCCAGAAGATCACCCAGCGGGTCAATCTTTTCGAGAAGGTCCTGATCCCCCGGACGCAGGAACGCATCCGCCATATCCGGATCCACCTGGCGGACAGCGAACGCGCGGCGGTGGTGCGCGCCAAGATCGCCAAGTCACGGCGTGTGCGCGCGATGGAGGAACAGCCATGAGCATCGTCAAGCTGGGCAAGGTGACACTGATCGGCCCGCTCGCTGAAAAGGACCGGGTGCTCGAGGACCTGCAGGCGCTGGGGGTGGTGCACCTGGTCCCGCTGCGGCGCGGCACGGGACCGGCGGGAGGCTCCGAGATTGCCTCGGACCGGCCCGAATCGGCCTATCGCGCCCTGCGCTGGCTTCTGGACACGCCCGACCGGCGTCTGCAGGTCCGCGACGAGCGCGACTTCGATTTCGACGCGATCATCGAGACCGTCGAACACAACCGCCGTGCGCTCAACGAAACCCGCGCACACCTGGAGGAACTCCAGGCGCAGCGCAAGCGGCTGGAGCCCTGGGGCAACTTCAGCCCGCCTGCCCCCGGCGAGTTCGGTGCTGTGGACTTCTGGTTCTACGTGCTGACACACCGACAGTTCCAGCAGCTGCCCAAGGATGACCTGAACTGGAGCGTGGTCCGCAAGGATTCGCACAATGTCTACCTGGTCATCATGGGCGAACGCGAGCCCCCCGAAGGGCGCATGCCGGTCCCGCCCACTCCCCTGGGGCACCTGTCGCTGACCCGGCTGGATCACCTGATCGAACGCTCGCGGGCACGGATCGAGGAACTGGAATTCGAGCGGCTGTCGCTGACCCGCTGGATCACGCTGATCAGCCGGCAACTGGCGCGGGCCGAAGATCTGGCCGCACTGCAACACGCCGGGCATATCACCCGTGATGACGAGGGCCTGTTCGTCCTGCACGGCTGGATGCCCCGGCATGAGCGCGACCGGGTCGAACGCTTCGCGGATGCGCACCGGATCGCGGCCTTTTTCGAGTCCCCGGCGCCAACGGATCGCCCGCCGACGCTGCTCAAAAACCCGCCGGCCGTGGCCGGGGGGGAGGATCTGGCCGGCTTCTTCCAGACACCCGGCTACGCGGACTGGGACCCCTCGCGAATCCTGTTCTTTTCCTTCGCGTTGTTCTTCGCGATGATCATGGCGGATGCCGGATACGCCCTGGTGCTCGCCGCCGGGCTGACGGTGTTCTGGCGCCGCCTGGGCCATGGACGCACCGGCCGGCGGCTGCGCAACCTCGCGGCAACCACCTTCGCGGCCGCCACGGTCTACGGCGTGCTGGTCGGCAGCTATTTCGGCGTCTCGCCGCCCGAGGACACCCTGCTTGCGCAACTGCAGGTCCTGGACCTGAACGACTTCGACAGCATGCTGCGCCTGTCGGTCTTCATCGGCGTCGCCCATCTGATGATGGCCAACGGCTTTCGTGCGGCGCGCTACTGGCCGGACCGCGTGGCCGGCGCGGCCATTGCCTGGAACGGGGTATTGCTGGCAGGCTTCGTGGGCTGGCTTTCCGCATCCGGGGTGCTGCCGACCTGGCTCATCAGCATCTGCTGGGTCCTCGGCATCGGCTCCGGACTGACCATCCTGGCACTGGGTTCCCGCCGACCCGTCCATGGCGTCAGGGACGCACTGCTCCGACTGTTCGAAAGCCTGAACGCCCTGACCCGGATCACCAAGGCCTTCGGGGACGTGCTCAGTTACATGCGGCTGTTCGCCCTCGGCCTGGCTAGCGCCTCGCTGGCGCTGACCTTCAACCAGATCGCGGGAGACGTGGCCGAGGCGCTGCCGGGCATGGGCCTGTTCCTCGCCGCGCTGGTGCTGATCTTCGGCCACGTGCTCAACCTGGCACTGGCCATTCTTTCCGGCGTGGTCCACGGGCTGCGCCTGAATTTCATCGAGTTCTACAACTGGGGACTGTCCGACGAGGGCTACCCGTTTCGGCCGTTTCGCAAAAAGGAGATTCACCATGAATGAGTTCGTCTTGGCCCTCGGCTGGCTCGGCCTGTACGCCCCGATGGCGCTGGGGGCGGTGGGCAGCATCATCGGCTGCTCGCTGGCCGGACAGGCGGCCATCGGTGCCATGCTGGAAACCGAGTCCGGCCACGGCAAGTACCTGGGCGTCTCGGCCATGCCGTCCTCGCAGGTCATCTTCGGCATCGTGGTGATGTTTACCCTCAACCGGGAAATGACCGAGGCCGCGGCGCCCGGCATCTTCGGGATCGGCCTGCTGGCCGGCCTGGCCTTGATGGCCAGCGCCATCTACCAGGGCAAGGCCTGCGCCTCGGCCATCAACGCCTCCAAGGCCCGCCCGGAGATCTTCGGCCTGTCGCTGGCGCCGGCAGCCATCGTCGAGGGCTTTGCGGTGTTCGCATTCATCTTTGCCCTGGTCATCAGTGCCGGCATCCCGGCCTGAACCGAGGAGCGACCCATGAGCGAAAAAACCGACCACGTCGCGCTGAGCAACGGCGTCGAAACACTGATCGAGCGGCTACGCGGCCAGGGTATCCAGAAGGGGCAGGATGAGGCGGCGCGGATCGTCCACGATGCCGAACACCGTGCCCAGTGGCTGGTCAACCAGGCCCAGGAAGAGGCCGATCGCATCCTGGCGGAGGCCCGGGAGCAGAGCGAGCGGCTGCGCCGATCCACGGACGAGGCCATGCAGGTGGCCGCCCGTGATGCCGTGCTCGCCCTCAAGACCCACCTTTCGGACCATTTTGCGGCCCAGGTGCGCAGGCTGGTGCGCAACCAGCTTTCCGACGAGCAGCTCTTGCAGCGACTGATCCTCGAGCTGGTGGGCCGCGTTCGCGAGGACCTCGACCTGGACGCGTCGAATCAGGTCGAGGTGGTGCTGCCTCGGGACGTGGTCGGCCTCGAAGAGCTGCGGCGTCATCCCGATCAGCTTCGGGAAGGGACGCTGAGCCATTTCGTGCTGGCGATGGCCGAGAGAATGCTGCGTGAGGGCGTGACCTTCTGTGTGGCAGACGACAAGGCCCGGGGCCTGCGACTGCGCCTGAACAACGGCGAGCTGGAAATCGACCTTTCCGACCAGGCGATCGCGGCGCTGCTGATGGCCCACCTGCAACCGCGCTTCAGGGCGCTGCTCGAGGGGATCGTGCGCTGATGGCCGGGAGCGAGCCCTATGTCATGCTGCTGGCCAGCCTGCCGCACCTGCCGGCGCCCGGCACGCGCAAGCACATTCCGATCACGCGGCTGCAGCTGGAAAAGCGGCTGGCCTGGATGGACGCACGCGACCGCGAACGGCTGGAACAGATGGATGCGGCGCTGCACTGGGCGCGCCTGCCCATCGATCTCGACGACGAGGCCGTCATCAGGCGGGCGGAGCACGCGATGACCGGGATCGAGAGCGAGTTTCTGCGCCCCATCATGCTCGAACGGCTGGAAATGCGCAGCTTCACGGCCGCGCTGCGCCTGAGGGCGCGGGGCCGGAGTCTGCCGCGTGATCGTCGCTGGGGCCTTGGCCGGTTCGTGCATCAGGTCGAACGGCAGTTCCAGGACCCGGCCTTCGGACTCGCCCACCTGTACCCCTGGCTCGTCGAGGCCGACCGCTACCTGCGCGCGGACGACCCGATATCCCTGGAGTTGCTGCTGATGAGAGAGTCCTGGCGCCGGCTGGACCGGGTGGCTGATCCGCATGACTTCGGATTCGACGCGGTCGCGCTGTACGTGATGCGCTGGGACATCCTGCAGCGCTATCACCGCAGTCAGCCCGAGGCGGGTGTCGCCCGCTTCGACACGCTGGTTGAACAGGCTTTGAACCAATCTTCCGTCTCTCTGGAGGCCCTGGCATGAACACACCGCCCAATCCCGGGGACATCACCGTTACCGTCCGCGCGGTCTCCGGCGACATCGTGACGATCGAGGTCAACGCCGCCGACCAGCAAAGCGCCCTGATGAAGAACGAGGTCGTCTATCTGGTACCGGGCAGCGGCGAACGGCTGCAGTCCGAGGTACTCAAGGTCCGCGGGCGCGTCGCGACCGTTCAGGTGTTCGAGGATACCCGCGGCCTGGCGGTCGGCGACGAGGTGGTGCTGACCAGCGAAATGCTTTCGGTGGAGCTTGGACCCGGTCTGCTTGGGCAGGTGTTCGACGGGTTGCAGAACCCGCTGGAGAAGGTTTCCGAACGGTATGGGACCTTCCTGCCGCGAGGTGCGGACGTCGACCGGCTGGATCGCCAGCAGAAGTGGTCCTTCGTCGCCGCCGTCAAGACCGGCGACCGACTGCAGGCCGGCGACACTCTCGGCACGGTCCAGGAGGGGCGCTTCACCCACCGGATCATGATTCCCTTCGACGAGCCCGGCACGGTCGAGGTGACCTGGATTCAGGAAGGCAACCTGACGGTGGATACGCCCATCGCGCGCATTCGGGCCTCGGACGATCCGGAGGCACCGGAACGGTCGCTGTCGATGATGCAGCGCTGGCCGGTGCGCCGCCCGGTTCCGGAGGAACTGCTCAGGCGCCGCCGCTGCATTCGCCGATATCCCGAAAAGCCCCTGGTCACCACCCTGCGGCTGATCGACACCTTCTTCCCGATCGCGCTGGGCGGCACCGCCTGCATTCCGGGCCCCTTCGGCGCCGGCAAGACCGTGCTGCAGAATCTGATCAGCCGCTACTCGGCGGTGGATATCGTGATCGTGGTCGCCTGCGGCGAGCGCGCCGGCGAGGTGGTCGAGACCATCAAGGAATTCCCCAAGCTCAGCGACCCCAAGACCGGCGGTTCGCTGATGGATCGCACGGTCATCATCTGCAACACCTCGTCCATGCCGGTCGCCGCGCGCGAGGCCTCCATCTACACCGGCATCACCCTGGGCGAGTACTACCGGCAGATGGGCTTCGACGTGCTGCTGATCGCCGACTCGACCTCGCGCTGGGCACAGGCCATGCGCGAAACCTCGGGCCGCATGGAGGAAATCCCCGGGGAGGAGGCCTTCCCGGCCTATCTCGACTCCGCCATCCGCGGTGTCTACGAGCGCGCCGGAATCATCCAGGACACCGCGAGCGACCGGCAGGGCAGCCTGACCATGATCGGCACGGTCTCGCCAGCGGGCGGCAACTTCGAGGAGCCGGTCACCCAGTCCACGCTGGCGACGGTCAAGACCTTTCTCGGCCTGTCCGCGGACCGGGCCTACAAGCGGTTCTACCCTTCGGTGGACCCGCTGCTGTCCTGGTCGCGCTATCTCAGGCAGCTCGCGCCCTGGTTCAACCGGGAAATCGCCCCGGACTGGACCGAGCGGGTCGAACGGATGGTCGAGCTGCTCAAGGCGGGCGACAGCGTCCAGCAGATGATGCAGGTCACCGGCGAGGAAGGCGTCACCCTCGCCGATTACCTGACCTTCCAGCAGGCCCTGTTCCTCGACATGGTCTACCTGCAGCAGGATGCCTTCGATCCGGTGGACGTGTCCGTGCCGCTGGAGCGGCAGAAGCAGGACTTTGCCCGCGTCATGCGCGCCATCGAGCAGCCGCCGAAGCTCAAGGACAAGGATCAGGTGCGCCGGTTCTACACGCGGCTGACCGGCCTGTTCAAGAACCTCAACTACGCTCGCCTGGACTCGCCCGATCATCAGCGTTTCGTCGACCAGATCGAGTCCATGCTGGCGGGCGAGGAAACCACCGAGGAGGCGCAAGCCGATGCCTGATGACATCCAGCCTGAAGGCCAGCCCATGCACGACGCGCAATCCCGTGAAGCGCCATCCACAGACCAGCCGATGCTGACACCCGTCGAGGCCCGCGTGCTCGGCTGCCTCATGGAAAAGCAGCGCACCACCCCGGATGCCTACCCGCTGACCCTCAACGCGCTGGTGACGGCCTGCAACCAGAAATCCGCCCGCAACCCGGTGTTGAACCTGACGCTGGGCGAAGTCGGTCATGCCGTCAATGCCCTGCGCGACCGTGGCCTGGTCTCGAGCCAGTTTTCGGGCCGCACGGAACGCTACGAGCAGCTTCTGGACAAGCGCCAGGAATTGACCCGCCAGATGCAGGCCCTGCTCTGTCTGCTGATGCTGCGCGGCCCGCTGACCGTCGGCGAGTTGCGCAGCCATGCCGGCCGCATGGCCGAGTTCGAGAATCTCGAGGAAGTCGCCTACCGGCTGGAACGCCTCGCCCAGCGCACCCCGCCCTTGGTCACCCGCCTGCCGCGGGCGCCCGGCAAGCGCGAGGAACGCTACGCCCACCTGCTGTGTGGCGCGCCGGCGATCGACCCCGAGCCGGAACCGGCTTCCCGGGTCGCGGACGCGCCGGGCCGAATGGCCGAGCTGGAGGCCCGGGTCGAGCACCTGGAGAACCAGCTGGAGCAGTTGTGGACACTGACCGGGCTTGCCGATCAGCGACCGGAACCGAAAGCCGGGTCAGCCCCGCCGGGAACCGGCCAGCCCGATTGAACCGCCCCCCGGCCGCGAACCCTTCAGTGTGCCGGGACCGGGGCCCGGCGGCTCACTGATCGGCACCGGGCACCTGGTCCGGGACCGCTGCGTTGCCCGGCGCCGACTGCTGCGCCTGGGCCGCCTCCCAGGGAAAGCGGGGCAGGTAGCTCAGGCCGGCCATCAGGCCTTCCTGCCAGCGTTCGCAAAGTCGCCGATAGAACGGATCGGCTTCCTCCAGGTGCAGGCGCGTATCCAGATCGATGCGGTCACGTCGCAGAATGGCCAGGTCAAGCGGTGCGCCGACGGTCACATTGGAGCGGATCGTTGAATCCAGCGAGACCAGGGCTGCCCGGGCGGCGGTCTCCAGGGACAGGTCGCGTCGAATGACCCGGTCCAGGATCGGCTTGCCGTACTTGATTTCCCCGATCTGAAGGTAGGGATGACTGCGCGACTCGTGGATGTAGTTGCCCTGCGGGTAGATCATGAACAATTCCGGGTCCGATCCGGCGATCTGCCCGCCAAAGATGAACGTGGCCTCGAAATTGGTATTCGCCGTGTCCCGCTGGGCCTGCTGGCGCTGAAGCACCGCGCTCAGATGCCCGATGTGGTCGGCACAGGCACTCATGCTTGAGAGCCGGTACAGGCTGTCCCCGTCCGACTCGCTTTCCTGTCCCAGCTGCTTGACCACCGCCTGGGTGGTAGCCAGGTTCCCCGCCGAGAGCAGCACGAACGCACGCTCGCCGGGCCACACGAAGGCATGCATTTTCGTGTAGGTGCTGACATGGTCGATCCCCGCGTTCGTGCGTGAATCCGAGGCAAACACCAGCCCCTCATCGACATTGATGGCAACGCAATAGGTCATCGACTCGTTTCACCCCTGGTTTGATTGGCGGCGCTTGCGGCGGTTTCTGGTCGTCCGCCCGGCCCGAAGTATACCCCCGTTCCCGTCCTGCACACGGACAGGGCGCCACGAAGACCCCGGGCTGAACCGGCATCGACCGCCGACGGCCCGCAGCAAGAAGCATGACAGCTCCGGCGCCCTGGTCTGGTCCGCTTCCTGCTAGGTCGAGCATGAACCCGATTCGGAACGGCCCGCCGAACAGGCCGCACCGGCAGGCAGCGCGGTCTGAAAGCACCACGAGAGGAAGTCACCCGATGAACCAGGACACTTCGGTATCCGATGGATACTGGGACGAGATGCTGGACGAGACCGGCGAACCGCGCCCGGCCGCAAGACGGCTGTGGTCCCGGCTCAGGACCATGGCGCCGGAAACGCTTGCCGAGCGTGCCCGCCAGCTGGACCGGACGATCATGAACATGGGGATCACTTTCACGGTTTATTCCCAAGCCGGCAATATCGACCGGGCCTGGCCGCTGGACCTGGTGCCACGGGTGATTCCCGACCGGGAATGGACCGGGGTGGCCGAAGGGCTGAAGCAACGGTTGCGGGCACTGAACCATTTCATCGACGACATTTATCACGAACGCCAGATCATTCGCGACGGGGTGTTTCCCGCGGCCCTCCTGGAAACCTCGACCAGTTACCGAACCGCCTGCGAGGGAGTCTCGCCCCGTTTTGGTGTGTGGGCGCACATCTGCGGCTCCGATTTGGTGCGCGACGACCAGGGCGTGTTCCATGTGCTCGAAGACAACCTGCGGGTGCCGTCCGGGGTCTCCTACATGGTGGAAAACCGCGCCCTGATGAAACGGGTATTCCCCGAGCTGTTCTCCGACGGCACCATTTTGCCGAACGACGACTACGCCGCCAGGCTGCATGCCATGCTCTGCGAGATGTCGCCGCGGGAGGTGGAAAACCCGGTCATCGCCGTGCTCACGCCGGGCATCTACAACTCGGCCTATTTCGAGCACAGCTATCTAGCACGGGAAATGGGCGTGTTTCTCGTCGAGGGCGCCGATCTGGCCGTGGATGCCGACGACGTGGTCACCATGCGCACGGTCGCCGGACCCCGGCGCGTGGACGTGATCTACCGGCGAATCGATGACCTGTTCCTCGACCCGGAGGTGTTCCGCCCGGACTCGGTGCTCGGCGTGCCCGGACTGATGCGCGCCTGGCGTGCCGGCAAGGTCGCGCTGGTCAACGCACCGGGGGCGGGGCTGGCCGACGACAAGGCGGTCTACACTCAGGTGCCGCGGATGATCGAGTACTACCTGGACGAAAAGCCCATCCTGCCGAATGTCCCCAGCTACCTGTGCATGAACGAGGACGAACGGGCCTACGTGCTGGACCACCTGGACGAGCTGGTCGTCAAGCCCGTCAACGAGTCCGGCGGTTACGGCATGCTCATCGGCCCCCGGGCCACCGAGGCCGAACGGGCCGAGTTCGCCCGCCTGATCCGGGAAAAGCCCCGCAATTACATGGCCCAGCCGATGCTCAAGCTGTCGACCAGCCCGACCTGGACCGGCGAGTCCCTGGCGCCGCGCCATCTGGATCTGCGGCCATTCGTCCTTCAGGGGGCAAGCCAGTCGGTCACAACCGGCGGCCTGACCCGGGTCGCCATGACCGAGGGCTCGGTGGTGGTCAACTCCTCGCAGGGCGGGGGCAGCAAGGACACCTGGATTGTCCGGACGACCGGGGAGGACCGCTCATGATGCTGTCGCGAACGGCCGAGAACATCTACTGGATGGGGCGCTCCCTGGAGCGCGCGGACAATACGGCCCGACTGGTGCTGACCACCCTCGGGGTACGCTCGGAGGCCGGTCCGGCTTCCGGCTTCGACTGGCAGGCGGTCACCCAGGTGATGGGGCTCGCCGCAAGGCCGGCCGGACCGGATCAGCAGGACCCTGGCTGCGAGGTACTCACCCGGCTGATCGAGGGTCCGGACAACCCCGGATCGATCCTGTCCTCGCTGCATGCCGCACGCGAAAACGGCCGCACTTACCGGGAAGGCCTGCCGGTGCTGGTCTGGGAAACGCTCAACGGCCTGTATCTGGACCTCGGGGCGCGCAGCCGCCTGCCGGCGGACCTGCGCGCCCGGGACGAGCTGCTGCGGACAACGGTCGCCGGCACGGCCACCATCAACGGTCTGATCCACGAGACCATGAGCCACGATCAGGCCTGGCTGTTCTGGCGTATCGGCTCGATGCTTGAGCGGGTAGACATGACCACCCGCATCATCGACCTGACCACCGTGATCGACCCGGTCCGGGACGGGCAGGACCTGGCCCGGGACGCAATCTGGGCTCACGTACTGAAGGCACTGGGCGCATGGCAGATGTACCGCCTGCGCCACGGCGTGCGTCCGAACCCGGGCAGAATCCTGTCCTTCCTTGCAGAAAACCGCCATTTCCCCCGTTCGCTGGCCTTCGCCTTCAGCGAGATGGAGGTGGCCCTGGGTGAATTGCCCGCCCGCGGCCCGATGCGCTCCCTGCGCAACGCGCGCCGGGTACTCGATGCCCTGCCGGACGGCCAGGACCCGCAGGCGCTGCACCTGTGGCTGGACGAGGTGCAGATCAGCGTGGCGCGCGTTCACGAACACCTGCTCCGGACGTATTTTCAGCCGGAGGAACGTCTGGACTGAGCCTGCACAAACATCATGCCGTCCCCTGCCCTGCGATCCCGGCTGTCAATCGCTGGGCGCACCCGGCTACGCGCAGACCACCTCGCGAAGCGCCGAAAAGCACTCCCGGTCAAGGGCCAGGTCGAGGTCGGCCGCCATGATCGTCAGGGCCTGTTCGGTGGACAGGGCGGGCCGATAGGGCCGTTCGGCCGTCAGGGCATCATAGACATCCGCCACGGTCAGAATCCGGGTCGGCAGGGAAATCTGCTCCCCGGACAACCCCCTGGGATAACCGCGCCCATCGAGCCGTTCGTGATGCGCGCCAGCCATCCGGGCCAGCACGCGCATCGGACCGATGCGCGCCAGGATTTCCTCGGTATGCACCGGGTGCGCCTTGATGGCGGCCCATTCGGCCTCCGTGGGCCGACCGGGCTTGTCAAGGATCCGGTTGCTGACGGCCAGCTTGCCGATGTCGTGCAGCAGCGCACCCCGACGAAACCAGCGTCGCTCGGGCGCGGACAGACCCATCTGCTCCGCCACCCGGTCCGCGTACTCCGCCACCCGCTCGCTGTGCCCGAGCGTGAACGGACTCTTGGCATCAACGACCTGCGCGAACCCCAGGGCGATCCGGTCGAGCATGTCCTCGCCAGCCGGCTGTTCGGCACGGGCCGCGGGCAACTCGAGCACCCGCGCAGGCAGCTCGGGCGAGGCCAACGCCTGCCAGAATTCGCCGTCGGCCGCCAGATCGAGAAAGGCTGCGACCAGATCCGGGTCGAACCAGCTGCCGCCGCGACGCTGCACCTCCTCACGCGCCGCGTCGGGGCCGCCAGAGGCATGGAATACCTCGACCACCTGCGCCAGCAAGGCAATGCGCGCGTACAGGGGAATCTCGTCGCCGGCCAGCGCGTCGGGCATGCCGCCACCGTCGTGATGCTCATCCAGGCTGTAGATCCCGCGTGCAACCGACTCCGAAAAGCCCAGGCTGCGCGCGATCCCGGCCCCCCGCTGGCAGCGCGCCTCCATGACCTCCCGGGCAAAGGCCTCCCCCACGCGCACCGCCCGGACAAAGGTCCCCACACGCTGCGGCCAGGGAGCACCCGGCGCGGCCTGTCCCATCATGAACCGCACCCTGGAAGACAATCCATCCCCGACGCGCTTGAACTGCCGCTTGAAGGCGCGATCGTCCGTGGCGTACAGCTGGGCGATGCGCGCCGCGTTGCTGCTGCAGCCGAGATCCTTGAGCAGCAGGGTACAGAACAGGTCGTGCGCGTCGTCCCCGGCCAGGCCGAGCCGGCTGCCCAGTTGCGTGCCGACAAAGCCGCATCGCAGACAGTGCCCCGGGGGCTGCCCCTCGGTCAGATCCAGCGCGTGACTGAGCGCACCGATCAGTTCGGCCTGCGACACCTGCGCGGGTGACTCGTCCATCTCGAACCCCTGTCGCATAAGGTGATTCTCCTGCATGCATCGCGGCGGGCAGGCCGGGCGCCGAGCGCGCACACTGCCCGGATGATCCCCGCCCCCCACCAGGGCCCGACGCGCCGGGCCGGCGGGCGGCCTCGGTACTCGTCGGGTTCCACCCGGAAGTGTACCTGCAAACCCGCTGGCATTCGTGGCTCGACGGGCAGTGCTCGACCTGCCCCCTGCACCGCGTCGCCGCCCTGCCGGGCCAGCTGGACTCGGCCGGCACTCAAACGCGCTTGCACACACAAATGCGGTGCATTATCATTATCACTAATTCGTGGTGACGCGAATTTCAGCCGCCCACGGCGCGATCCAGCGCAAGCGCCGGGCTCGTCGTCACCCGCTCCTGCGCGGACGGGCAGGAGCGGGTTCCGGCGCCCCGGCAAGCGGGCCAAGTGCCCGAATCGGCGGGATGCCATCTGCGGCTGAGCTGTTCTACTCCTGACTTTGCCCCGCGCACCGCCCGGTCGCGGGGTTTTTCTTTTTTATTCTTGTGGAATCTCTGCGCACAATCCGCCCCGCCCCCGCCGGGCGGCCTGCCTGCAAGGCAGGCGGTGCCGTCGAAACCGAATCCAGCGCCACGGCGGTCCTGCAGCGCATTTCAAGCGCGGGCACCACGCCGGCGCTGGACCGAAATGGACCGACGCTCCCCGATGCCGGCCTCGCCTGGCCGGGGTCAGGGAAACAGCGACAGTTGCCGCGAATCCTCCGGGCCAGCGCGCTTGCCTGCGCTTCGAGCTTTTTTTAGCCGACTGCCATGACGCAGGTGAATCCGGCGGCTTTCGGTGCGCGCCGCCTCGCTGTGCAAGCGGTCGGCAACCCGTGCGCGGGCCGCCCGCGAGGCAGCCGGCAGGTCCAGCAGCGGCACCGGATAGTCGTGGTCCAGCCGGGTGCCGAAGCGGGCCTGCAGATTTGCCGGCATGCGCCAGGGCTCATGAATCCAGGCTTTCGGAACCCCGCCCAGTTCCGGCAGCCACTGCCGGATGAACCGCCCCTCGGGATCAAGCTTGCGCGACTGGCCCACCGGGTCGTAGACACGCAGGGCATTGATTCCGGTCGTTCCCGACTGCATCTGCATCTGGCAGTAATGGATGCCAGGCTCGTAATCGGTGAACAGGCGCGCCAGATGCAGCGCAGGCGCGCGCCAGTGCAGCCACAGGCCATAAGCGGCGACCGAGACCAGCATGGCCCGCATCCGGAAGTTCAGCCAGCCGGTCGCCGCCAGACTGCGCATGCAGGCATCCACCATCGGCCAGCCGGTCTCGCCGCGGGCCCAGGCCTCGAAGCGCACCGGGTCGAAATCCGGTTCCCGCAGGCCGTCCATGGCCGGATGCAGGTTCGCGAACTCGATGCGCGGCTCGGTTTCGAGCTTCTGGATAAAGTGACAGTGCCAGGCCAGTCTCGACTCGAAGGCCACCAGGCCGGCCCGCGCCGCAGACCCCTCGGGCAATTCGACCAGCCGGCCCCGGGTCGCCTGGACCACCTCCCGGATCGAGAGCGCCCCCCAAGCCAGGTAGGGTGAAAGCCGCGAACAGCCGTTGACCGCCGGCCCCGGCGCGCTCATCTTCCGCCGGTATCCAGCGCAACGCGCGTCCAGAAACCCCTCAAGCAGCCGCTGGCCAAAACGGCGCCCCCCCGCCTGGAGGACTCGGCCCGCGTCGGGGCGGGCCACCATATCCAGCCAGTCCGCCAGCGTGGGCAGCGGCCCCGGATCGACCGGGGTCCGGCAAAGCGCCTTCGGAGACGCCACCACCGGTTGCGCGACGAACGACTCGCGGCGCTGCGCCCAGCGATCACGATCCGGTGTCCCGCGAAACACGCCCTGCTGGGCAAACTCGTGCCAGATCACGCCGCGGTCCCGACACCAGCGGGCGACGGCCCGATCCCTCCGAAAGGTCCAGTCGTTGCCGGTTTCCTGATGACTGAACAGCGCACGGACGCGGTACTGACGCCCGATTGCTTCCAGCAACTCGGGCATGGCGCCGATCCGGATGACCAGGGGGGCACCCAGCGCAGCGAGGGTCTCGCGCAACTCCCGCAGACAGCCATGCAGGAAGGTGGCATGCCGGCCTGAATAATCCGGCTGCGCCCAGAGCGCAGGCTCGATCACGTACAGCGGCAGGACAGGACGCCCGGCCGCCGCGGCGGCCGCCAGCGCCGCATGGTCTTCCACCCGCAGGTCGCGCTTGAACCAGACGATGTCGATTTCCGCTTGCATTGGATGGCTTCTCCTGGCCGGAACTTGGCGACCGGCTTGACGCAACCGCCATCAACGCACCGCGGCAGCCGGCGCCGGGCCATGCATCCAGGCGCGACCAGCCCCCGGCACCGCGCGATCGGGCGCGGACAGACCCGCGGTGCCAGCGACCTGCGCTGAAAGACGGTTGCGCCAAAGCAGTGCGATTGCTATACAATGATTGTACATATTCACAATGGACCGGACATGCAGCCAGCTCAGCAGCACGGACTCAGGATCGCGGTGATCGGCTCGGGCATCTCGGGGCTGGCCGCGGCGTGGCTTCTGGGACAGCACCACCGCGTCACGGTTCTTGAACAGGACACCCGCCTCGGGGGTCATACCCACACCGTCGAGGTTCGGGATCGGGGTTCCGCGTTGCCGGTCGATACGGGGTTCATCGTGTACAACGAGCCGAACTACCCCCTGCTGACCGGCCTTTTTGAATTTCTGGGCATCGAGACACAGGAGACGGAAATGTCATTCTCCGTATCCATGGATGACGGCAGGCTGGAATACGGGGGGGCCAACCTCAACACCCTGTTCAGCCAGCGTCGCAATCTGCTGCGCCCGAGTTTCCTGCGCATGGTGCGGGACATCCTGCGGTTCAACCGGCTGGGCAAGGCGACGCTCGCCCGCGAAACCCCCGGGACGGAAGACCAAACGCTGGATGACTTTCTGACCAAGCATGGCTTCTGTGATCAGCTCGCGCGCAACTACCTGTTGCCGATGGCGGCCGCGATCTGGTCCTGCCCGACCGACACCATGCGCCGCTTTCCGGCGCGGAGCTTCCTGCGGTTCTTCGAGAACCACGGCCTGCTGAATATCGAGGACCGGCCCCAGTGGCGCACCGTGGTCGGCGGGTCCTGGCGTTACGTCGAACGGCTGCGCACCTCCGGGCGCTTCGACTACCGGCTCAACTGCCCGGTCAGCCGGGTGGTCCGCGACGGCTCGGGCGTCTACCTGCCCGAACTGGACGAGCGTTTTGACGCCCTTATCCTGGCTGCGCACGCGGACCAGTCGCTGGCGATGCTCGACAAGCCCGACGAACTGGAACAGTCGGTACTCGGGGCATTCGGGTTCCAGGACAACATCGCCTACCTGCACAACGACGCCACGCTGATGCCCAGGCACCAGCGCGTCTGGTCCAGCTGGAATTACTACGGGCGCTCCGGCGCGGATGGCCAGGAGGCGGTGGCCGTCACCTACTGGATGAACCGGCTTCAGAACCTGGACTCCGCCAAACCCTGGCTGGTCACCCTGAATCCGCCGGTCCCGCCGGCCGAGGCCCTCACCGCGCGGAAGATCCGGTACAGCCATCCGGTATTCGACCCGGCGGCCATGGCCGCCCAGCAACGTCTGAAGCAGATCCAGGGCCACAACCACTGCTGGTATTGCGGGGCCTGGACGGGCTACGGGTTTCACGAGGACGGGCTGCGTTCGGCCGTGGCTGTCGCGAGAGATTTCGGGGCGCTCCCGCCCTGGGAGTCCGAATGAACGCCTCGGCACTCTACATCGGCAACGTGATGCACAAACGCACGCGCGGTCCGGCCTACCGCTTCGACTACCGCGTGTTCAGCCTGCTCGTGGATCTGGACGACCTGGAAGCCGGATTCCCGGACAACCGGCTGCTGTCCGCCGATCGGTTCAACCTGCTGTCCTTTCACCAGGCGGATCACGGCCCCCGGGACGGTCAACCCCTCAGACCCTGGATCGAGGCGGCCTGTGCCCGGGCGGGCGTCGACATTCGGGGCGGCCGGGTGCAGGTCAGCGCCTATCCGCGCGTGCTCGGCTACCAGTTCAACCCGCTGAGCGTCTGGTACTGCCACGACCGCGAAGGGCACCTGGTGGCCATCAACGCGGAGGTCAGCAACACCTTTGGCGAACACCACCACTATCTGTTGCACGACGAGGGCAGACCGCTTTCCCTGCCCTTTCGCGCGGTGGCCGACAAGGTCTTTCACGTTTCGCCGTTCATCGACATGCCGATGCGCTACCACTTTCGCTTCGACCGGCCCGGCGAAGCACTGTCGGTTGCCATCCGGGAAACCGAAGGGGAGGACACCCTGCTCGTGGCCACCCACGTGGCCCGTCGCCGGCCCCTGACCGACCGGGGCATTCTTGTCCAGTGCCTGAAAGTCCCCCTGCTCACGTTCAAGGTCATCGGCCTGATCCACTGGCAGGCATTGAAGATCTGGATCCGGGGTGGCCGCTTCCACCGCGCACCACCCCTTCCGGAAGAGGAGATCAGCTCATGTCCAGTACGCACACCCAAGACCTGAACCCGCTCGATTTCGAACTGCCGATGGGCGCCCGCTGGCTGCGCGGCCTGCTCGAGCGCCTCCAGCTCGGCCAGTTGCAACTGGTGTTCGATGACGGCCGGACGCTGGACTTCACCAGCCCCCGGCCGGAACTGCACGCCCGCTGGCACCTGCACCATCCGGCAAGACTCTTCACGCGGGTGGCACGACTGGGCGATGTCGGCTTCGCGGAGGGGTATATCGAGGGCGACTGGAGCAGTCCGGACCTGACGAACCTGATCGAGATTGCCGCACGCAACTTCGAGCTGATGCGTGACGACCTGCGGGCCAGCTTCTGGGCCAGGCTGGGCCACCGGCTGCAGCACTGGCTGCGCGCCAACCACCGGCGCGGCAGCCGCCGCAACATTGCCGCCCACTACGATCTGGGCAACGACTTCTATCGACTCTGGCTGGACGAGACCATGACCTACTCGGCCGCCTGGTTCGAAGATCCCGAACAACCGCTGGCCCGGGCCCAGGATGCCAAGTACGAGCGACTGCTGGATCTCCTCGACGCCGAACCCGGCCAGACCCTGCTGGAAATCGGCTGCGGCTGGGGCGGCATGGCCGAGCACGCCGCACGTCGTGCGCTGGACGTGACCGCCATCACGCTCTCGCGCGAGCAGCACCACTTTGCCCTGGAACGCATCGCCTCCTCCGGCCTCAGTGACCGGGCGCGCATTCGCCTGGTGGACTACCGGGATGTCGACGGGCAGTTCGACCGCATCGTCTCGATCGAGATGTTCGAGGCCGTGGGCGAGCGCTACTGGCCGACCTACTTTCGCAACGTGCATGACCGGCTCGCCCCCGGGGGCCGGGCCGCGATCCAGGTGATCACCATCGACGAGTCGGTCTTCGAGGAATACCGCCGCGAGCCGGACTTCATCCAGTTGTACATCTTTCCCGGCGGCATGCTGCCGACACCGACCGAGTTCAGCCGCCAGGCCGAGCAGGCAGGCCTGGTAGTCCGCGACCGGACATTCTTCGGGCCGGCCTACGCCCATACGCTGATGCACTGGCGCCATCAGTTCGAGCGACAGGCGGACAACCTGGCCGCGCTCGGATACGACGAGCGATTCCAGCGAATGTGGCGCTACTACCTGGCGTACTGCGAAGCCGGGTTCAACGCCGGACGGATCGACGTGATGCAGGTGCTGCTGGAAAAGCCGGCTTGAACTCCCGGCCGGTCGGTGACCGGCTCGGCGGGATACTGGCCTACGGACTGCCGGGACTGCCCCTGGCCCTTCCCGGACTCGCGCTCTACGTCTGGCTGCCGGTCTTCTATGCCGAGCAACTCGGACTCGGCCTGGCGGCGGTTGGACTGGCCATCATGCTGACCCGGCTGTTCGACGTGGTGACCGACCCGCTGGTCGGCCGGATGCTGGACCGGCTTGGAGGCCCGTATCGTCGGCGGCTTCCGATGATCGCGGGCGCGATTTTATCGATGATCGCGCTGAACCAGCTGCTGGTGCCGCCAGAACAGGCCGGCCTCGGCCATCTCTACGGCTGGGCGTTGGCCGCCTATCTGGGCTGGACGCTGGTCAGCGTGCCCTACCAGGCCTGGGGTGCCGAGGTCGATCCCCGGCCGGCTGCCCGAACCCGGCTGTCGGCCGGGCGCGAAGGCTTCGCGATCCTCGCCACCGTGCTGGCGGCGGCCGTGCCGGTCGTGATCGGCAGCGACCAGCCCGGGGCCGTTCTGCAGGCCGTCAACCTGCTAGTGCTGCTGCTGTTGCCGGCGACGCTCCTGATCCTGTTTGCGCGGATTCCGGAAGTCCCCTTTTCGGCAACGACCACCCGGGTCGGTGGGCTGCGCAGCCTGGTACGAGACAACCCGTCACTGGCCCCGCTCCTGAGCGCCCACTGGCTCAACGGCCTGGCGAACGGCCTGCCGGCAGCGCTGTTCCTGCTGTTCGTGACACACCGGCTCCAGGCGCCGGAGGCTGTCGGCCCCCTGCTGCTGGTGTATTTCACCGCCGGGATCATCGCCCTGCCCCTGTGGACCCGCCTGGCGGCCCGCCACGGCAAGGCGCGGACCTGGCTGGCCTCGGTGATGCTGGCGGCGGTGGCCTTTCTGGTCGTGCCCTGGCTGGGGCCGGGCGACGTGGCGGCCTTCGCGGTCATCTGCCTGGTCAGCGGGCTGTCGCTGGGCGCGGACATGGCCCTGCCGGCATCGATTCAGGCGGATCTGGCCGGGCGCGATCGCGCGCGCCACGGTGCAGACCGCAGTGGCCTGCTGTTCGGGCTGCTCGGGCTGGTGACCAAACTTGCCCTTGCCGTGGCCGCGGGGCTGGGACTCGGCCTGCTTGAGCTCAGCGGTTTCGACACGGACGGGCGCACGGACACGCTTGCGCTTGCCCTGCTCTACGGCGCGCTGCCGGTGGTTCTGAAACTTGCGGCCGCGGCCATCATTCACGGTCCGGTGACCCGGCGCTTTCAGGAGGCCCCGGGCGGCGCCGGCGCCAGACACTGACCCCGCGGGAGCAATGGCCGGACAGACGCCGCACACCCACCCAACCCCACAACCCGATCAGAGGCCAGGAACCGACCCATGCCCACCCGCCAACCCGCAGCCGCCACCCGGCGGGCCAGCGCCTGCCCGGCAGGCCGGACGTTCGCCGTCCTCGTCCTGGCTTGCCTGCTCGCCCTGCTTACCGGATGTTCACCGATGAAAATCGAAGACTTCTCCGACACCAACCGCAAACTGTCCCTGGAAGAGTACTTCACCGGAACCACCCGGGCCTGGGGCATCTTCCAGGACCGGCAGGGCCGGCCGATCCGTCAGTTTCGCGTGCGGATCGAGGGCCACGTCGAGGACGACACGCTAGTGCTCGACGAGCATTTCGACTATGCCGACGGCGAACAGGACCGACGCATCTGGCGACTTGAACGGGTCGCACCGGATCGCTACGTCGGCCGGGCGGACGACGTGGTCGGCACGGCCGAGGGCGTGGTTCGCGGACAAGCCTTCAATTTCCGCTATGTTCTGAACGTGCCCTGGAAGGACACGACCATTCGGCTGAACTTCGACGACTGGATGTTTCTGCAGCCCGATGGCGTGATGATCAACCGCGCGACCGTGCGCAAGTTCGGTTTCCGGGTCGGCGAGGTGATTCTGTTCTTCGACCAGGACAACAGGGACGACAGGCAGCAATCCGCGCAGACGCCGAACCTGCCTTGACAGCCCGGCGCCGGTTTGAAAGATTGGGCGCATCCGTTTTCACCGGCGTGGCCAGGCAATGACTTCGCAATCGACTGCAACCGTCCCGGCAGCTGTGCCCCCGATCCGATGGCGCGCAATCGCCCTCGGTTCGGGGCTCTCGGCCGTCATCCTGCTTCTGGCACTGCTCACCTGGCATCAGCTGTTCAAGACCCAGTCCCCGGGACAGGCCTTTCCCCTTGCCTCGATGGCGGTTGAACGTGGCCAGGCCGAGCGAACCGCCGACGGCTGGCGGATTGCCGGCACCGACGGCGGTACGGTCCTGCTGGCCATGAACTTCGGCAACCCGGCGGACATGACGGCCATCGGGAGAATGCGCCTGGAGACGGACCGGCCCCTTCGGGATGTCGCGCTGCTCTGGATGACGGCAGACGCCCCCGGCCGGGTGCGCGAAGCGCCCTTCGACGAAACAGGCCACATTGATCTGGACCAGGCGCCCGACTGGAACGGCCGGCCGCTTGCCCTGGGCTTGCGCGTCCAGGGTGAAGACCCGGTCGGCGCGACGATCGGGGCGTTGGCGCTGCTGCCACCGGATCATGGCCTGGCCGGCTTCCTGGCCGATCTTGCCGGCCAGTTGCAGACACGCACCGAGATCGGACACCAGTCGATCAACACCTGGATCGTGGACGAACCGGGCGCGCCAAGCCTGCAGGTGCTCCTGGCGTTGGTCGTGCTCGCGACCCTGGCGGGGTTCGGGCTGACCAGGACCATCCATGCGCGGACGCCGGTCCTGTTGCCGACAGTACTGGTCCTGGCCGTGGCATGGCTGGCGCTGGATTACCGCTGGCAGCGGACGCTGCTTGACGCCCACGCCGACAGTATCGATCGTTACGCCGGAATCCCGCCATCGCAGTTGCGCCAGGCGGGCCCGCAGGGCGAACTGGTGCCGTGGGTCGAGAACATCGCGCAAACGCTGGACCCGGCGGCACGGGTGCTGGTGTTTTCCAAGGAGGAATTCTCGCGGCTCAAGACCCGCTACCTGCTCAGTCCGCTCAATGCCATCGGAGCGATCGACCCTGCCGACGCGGCCCGTCACCTGCGCACCGGCGACCAGATCGTGATCATCGGCCCGCACCCCGGCATCCGAATTTCCGGCGATGGCCGCCGGATGCTCCTCGCAGACCCGACCGGACAAGCCCGTCAGTTCGACGTCGAGCCACTGCATGCCGACCGGCAGGGAGGCGCCTTCCGGGTGACTGGCCCCGCGCACTGACGGAGCCCGCTTGCCGATTGAGACGCAACCGGCGCAGTCCACCCGTCATCGGGATCTTCGCACGTATCTGGCCGCGAGGACGATGCGCGTCCTTCAGGACTCCAGGCCCTCGTGAAACCAGGCGTGAATCCGCTCGGCCAGCGCCCGGCTGACCCCCGGCACGGTGGCCAGCTCGTCGACCCCGGCGCGCTTGAGCGCCTGCAGACCACCGAAGTGCTTGAGCAGCGCCTGACGCCGGCGGGGACCGACCCCGGGGATCTGCTGCAGGTTCGACTCGCTGCGTGCCTTGCCCCGCCGGGCCCGGTGACCGGTAATGGCAAAGCGATGAGCCTCGTCACGGACCTGCTGCACCAGGTGCAGTGCCGGTGAATGCGGATCAAGCCGCATCTCGCCCCGACCGTCGGTCAGGATGAGGCGCTCCTCGCCGGCCTTGCGTGCCGGTCCCTTGGCCACCCCGACCACGCGCACCGAGTCCAGTGCCAGCGTGGCGAGCACATCCAGCGCCTGGCGGACCTGGCCGGTTCCCCCATCGATCAGCAGCAGGTCGGGCAGCACCCCGGCTTCACGGACGGCCCGGCCGAAGCGCCGGGTCAAGGCCTGGTGCATCGCCGCGTAGTCGTCGCCGGGCGCCACGTCCCGGATGTTGTAGCGGCGATACTGGGATCGTTCCGCCCCCTCGGGCCCGAAGACCACGCAGGAGGCCACGGTCGCCTCGCCGTGGCTGTGGCTGATGTCGAAGCACTCGATTCGGCGCAACGGCTCTCCCCCAAGCCAGGACTCCAGCGCCGCCCAGCGCGCCTGCTGGTTTCCGCGAGAAGCCAGCCGGGAGGCCAGGGCGATCCGGGCATTCTCCACCGTGTTTTCCAGCCAGTGCCCGCCCTTGCCGCGCTGGGGACGACTGATGCGTACCCGCCGGTCACTGCGCTCGGCCAGGGCCTGCCCAAGCCAGTCGACGTCCTCCACGTCCTCGTTGACCAGAATCCGCTCGGGCGCATCGCGCTCGCCGTAGTACTGCCCGAGAAACGCGGCCAGGATCTCTCCGGGCGGCATGGGCTCCGGCAGCTCGGGAAAGTAGGGGCGCGTACCGAGATGTCGGCCGTCGCGAATGGTCGTCACGCTGATGCAGGCCAGCCCCCCCTCCGACACGAGGGCCACCACATCGGCATCCCCGGACACTCCGGTGACGTGCTGCTGCTCGCTGACCGCGCGCAGCATCCCGATCTGGTCGCGCAGGGTGGCGGCCTGCTCAAAGTCCAGCGAAGCGGCCGCCGTCTCCATGCGTGCCACGAGCCGGTCGATGAGCGTCCGGCTCTGGCCCGCGAGAAAAGCCACCGTATCCTCGACATCCTGCCGATACTCGTCCTCGCGAACGTAACCGACACACGGCGCCTTGCAGCGACCGATCTGGTACTGAAGGCAAGGCCGGCTGCGGTTTCGAAAGACGCTGTCCTCGCACTGACGGACCTTGAAGACCTTTTCGAGCAAATTGAGCGTCTCGCGCACGGAAACCGCCGAGGCATAGGGCCCGAAATAGCGGCCGGGCTTGCGGCGCGCGCCCCGGTGGTAGGCCACCCTCGGGAAGGACTCGCCAACGGAAACGTAGATCCACGGATAACTCTTGTCGTCCCGCAGCAGCACGTTGTAGCGGGGCCGGTGCGCCTTGATCAGGTTGCTTTCGAGCAGCAGGGCTTCCGCCTCGGTGCGGGTGACCGTGACCTCGACATCGGCAATCTGGGCGACCAGCGCCCGGGTCTTGGGGGAAGGCTGCTGGCTGCGGAAGTAACTGGCCAGGCGCCTTTTCAGGTTGCGCGCCTTGCCGACATAAAGGATCTCGCCGGCGGCGTCGTACATGCGGTAGACCCCCGGGCGCTCGGTCACGTCCCGGAGAAAGCCCCGGGCGTCGAAGCCTTCCCCGTCCTGCGCGCCCCGCGATTCGCTCATCAAGCGTCCGAAGCGTCCTGCCAGTCCCGGTAGGGATGACGGACCAGGCTCACGTTGTAGTAGCGCGGGTCATCGGAAACCTCCTCACCGAGCCATTCCGGCATCCGGATTTGCTGGTCCGCATGTTCAAGCTCCAGCTCGGCGACCACCAGGCCCGCGTTGTCCCCCTCGAACACGTCGACCTCGAAATGATGACCGTGATCCTCCACATGATGGCGGACCTTCTCGATGCGCGGGCCGATGCAGAGATTGTCCAGCATCTCGTTCGCCTCACCCACGTCGATCTCGTACTCGTACTCGTGACGGGTAACGCCCAGCGTCATGCTCTTGATGTTCAGGTACCCGCGATCACCAGCCACCCGGACCCGGACCGAGGCCGGGCCGGACTCGGTCATGTAGCCCTGGCGCATTGGTACCGAGCGCACCACATGGTCACGCCAGCCTGCCGACCGGACCAGAAACTTGCGTTCGATCTCAATGCCCATTTTTCACTCCTGTGCTGACAGGGATCCTCGTTGCCGAGGTTCGCATCATATCAGGGCACCTGGAAAAACCGTTGTGGGCTGCCGCCCGCTTGGCGCAAGCCGCCCGCCGGATCCCGAAATCCAATCCCGGCTTCTCCGATCTGTCATTCCGCAGCCTCGACAAGGCCGCAGGATGCATCGGGCAAAATCCCGGATGGTTGTGGGAGATCGCATCGGGTAAAACCCCCGCCCCCTCGATGCCGGATGCGGCTTCGCCTTATCCGGCCTACGTC
>JBKHDT010000030.1:0-26198 GCA_046541195.1 Halothiobacillaceae bacterium
GCTAACGCCAGCTAAACGCGTCAGCTGGCGGAGCCCGCGTTCAGCAACGCCCGGGTCGATACATGCTCGGCCCGGGCTCAGTAATTCAATGGCTTACGCCATTGCGCGTTGGGGCATCCGGGGCATTCGTGCGCGAAGCCTTCAAGGGTTTCCAAGGGCTTCCAAAGAAAGGCTTCGCGCCCTGGTGGCAGGGCGCGCCGGCAGATTCACGCCCCGGCGCAAGACGGTCTGCTTTCGTGCAGACCTTCTGTGGGTGGGAAGGATCAGGGCACCGTGCCGTGGCGCGGTTCCGAAATCCGGCTTCGATAAGGTATCGAACGATTCGATTGGGCAGGTCGATCTTGATCGGTGACGATCAACAATCCGTTCACAACGTCAGCAAGAGGTCGAGATGAAGCATTCCCTCAAGGGTCTTTGCGCGGCCGCGGCAGTTTGCGCCGTCACCGCGATGCCGGTGCAGGCCGAGGAGGCGATGACCGCCGAGGTCGCCCGGGTTTCCGTGGACGTCGCCAACACGGTCGCGATGGAGGCGATGAAATCCTGCCGCGATCAGGGTATTCCGGTCAGTGTTACCGTGGTTGATCGCAACGGCATCGTGCAGGTTCAGGTTCGCGATACCACGGCGCCGCCGGTGTCGCTGGGCATCAGCGAGAAAAAGGCCTACACCGCAATCATGTTCAATGCTGCAGGTTCCGATCTGGAGAGCCGTGCCGGCTCTGCCCTGACCGAACTGGGCGAGGGTCTGGCATTCATGGCCGGTTCGGTGGTCATGGAAGCCGGTGGCCGGATCTACGGCGCGGTCGGCGTCAGCGGTGCGCCGGACGGCATGGTCGACGAGGAATGCGCCGCGGCCGGGTTCCAGGCCGTGGCCATGGATCTGGAAATGCTCTGATCCGCGTCCGGCACAGCGCTCCGGAACCAAAAAAAGCCCCGGCAAATGCCGGGGCTTTTTCGTGGCCCCGCCGAATGCGCGGGGCGCTTGCCGTTCGGGTGAACGGGATTACATCATGCCCATGCCGTCCATGCCGCCGGCCGGTGCCGCCGGGCCATCGTCCTTCTTCGGCAGTTCCGCGATCATGCACTCGGTGGTGATCATCAGCGCGGCGACCGAAGCGGCATTCTGCAGCGCGGTCCGGGTAACCTTGGTCGGGTCCAGGATGCCCATCTCGACCATGTCGCCGAACTCGCCGGTGGCTGCGTTGTAGCCAAAGTTGCCGGTGCCTTCCGCAACCTTGTTGAGGATGACGGAGGGCTCCTCGCCGGTGTTCATGACGATCTGGCGCAGCGGCTCTTCCATGGCGCGACGGGTGATGTCGTAGCCGACGTTCTGCTCGTGGATCGGGCTTTCCAGGTCCTTGAGGCCCTGCAGGGCACGGACCAGCGCCACCCCACCGCCAGGTACCACGCCTTCCTCGACCGCGGCACGGGTCGCGGACAGGGCGTCGTCGACGCGGTCCTTCTTCTCCTTCATCTCCAGCTCGGTCGCTGCGCCAACCTTGATGACGGCGACGCCACCGGCGAGCTTGGCGATGCGCTCCTGCAGCTTCTCGCGGTCGTAGTCGGAGCTGGTCGCTTCCATCTGGGTGCGGATCTGGCTTACGCGGCCTTCAATGTCCGCCTTGGAACCGGCACCGTCGATGATCGTGGTGTTTTCCTTGGTGACGACCACGCGCTTGGCGGTGCCCAGATCGTCCAGGGTGACCTTCTCGAGGGTCAGGCCGACTTCCTCGGAAATCACGTTGCCGCCGGTCAGGATCGCGATGTCCTGCAGCATGGCCTTGCGGCGGTCACCGAAGCCCGGTGCCTTGACGGCGGCGACCTTGACGATGCCGCGCATGGCGTTGATGACCAGCGTGGCCAGGGCCTCGCCCTCGATGTCCTCGGCAATGATCAGGATCGGCTTGCCGGCCTTGGCCGCGCCCTCGAGCGCCGGCAGCAGGTCACGGATGTTGCTGATCTTCTTGTCGTGCAGCAGGACGTAGGGGTCCTCCAGCTCGACGGACATCTGCTTCTGGTTGTTGACAAAGTAGGGCGACAGGTAGCCACGGTCGAACTGCATGCCCTCGACCACGTCCAGCTCGTCGTCGAAGCCGGAGCCTTCCTCGACGGTGATCACGCCGTCCTTGCCCACGCGCTCCATGGCCTCGGCGATGATCTTGCCGATGGACTCGTCCGCGTTGGCGGAGATGGTCGCAACCTGGGAGATGGCCTTGTTGTCCTCGCAGGGCTTGGAGATGGACTTCAACTCCTCGACCGCCACCTGGACGGCACGGTCGATGCCGCGCTTGAGGTCCATCGGGTTCATGCCCGCGGCCACGGCCTTCATGCCCTCGCGCACGATGGCCGAAGCGAGTACGGTCGCGGTGGTGGTGCCGTCACCGGCCACGTCGGCAGTCTGGGAGGAGACTTCCTTCACCATCTGCGCGCCCATGTTCTCGAACTTGTCCTCAAGCTCGATTTCCTTGGCGACGGTCACGCCGTCCTTGGTGACGTGGGGGGCGCCGAAGCTCTTCTCGATGACCACATTGCGGCCCTTGGGGCCGAGGGTGACCTTCACCGCGTCGGCGAGGACGTTGACCCCGCGCACCATGCGGTCACGGGCGCTGGTGGAGAAACGTACGTCTTTTGCTGCCATTGTTCAGTAAACCTCTGTATTGATTCGGTTTCGATGGAACGGGATCTGGGTTGCCGGCGCGACGATCAGCTCTCGATCACGGCCAGGATGTCGTCCTCGCCCATCATCAGCAGTTCTTCGTCGTCGACCTTGACCTTGCTGCCGGCGTACTGGCCGAACAGCACGATGTCGCCAACCTTCACGCCCATGGGGCGGATTTCGCCCTTGTCGTTGCTCTTGCCGGGACCGGCGGCGATCACTTCACCCCGATTCGGCTTCTCGGCGGCGGAATCCGGCAGGACAATGCCGGCGGCAGTGGTGCGCTCTTCTTCGACGCGCTTGATCAGAACACGATCGTGCAAGGGACGGATCTTCATCAATACGACTCCATCATCTGGTTGGATGTTGAACGCAAATGCGCGTGCCTGGACGGGGCTTGTTAGCACTCACCCCTGGCGAGTGCCAATAATAGGGCCGCACTTGGGCACGTCAAGGGGCGGGTCGAAAAAAAAGTTCATCGCTCGTTGCCGGGGAAAGGCGGCCCGGATCTTGAGGGAGGACTCCTCGTCCCGTCAGCCGCAGGTCATGCGCTTGAGGACCCTGATGCGGTTGTTGATCCCTTCGGGCAGGCTGGTGTGCCGCGGGTAGCGGCGGTGGGCGAATATCCCGCGCAGATGGCGCTGCAGCCGTTCGGGCCTTTCCGCCGCCGTGGTCACGGACGAGGGGCCGGTCGGCATCGGGCTCCGGGCGGATGCGATTGGGGCCGGTTGCCCGCGGAAGGTCGGTGACCTGACAACCGGCCCGGTGGCCGGGCTCAGAGAGCGGACTTTTCCGGGGACATCGGCCGACTCCATGAGACTACGCCGGGCGAACCCCGGGGAAAGTACCGCCGAAGAGCCTTCCGGGAAGGTCGGTTTTTGAAGTGGCGCGAAAAATCGTGTTTTTTCGGCCGAGTTCAAGCTTGATGCAGCCGGCTTTGTGGAGGACCAGGGCTGCCCGGTGCCGGAGGCGCGCGCCGTTTGAACACCAGCGTGCTCGAAGGGGTGAACAACCGCATCAGGTCATCAAACGAACGGCCTATGGATACCGGGATACCGAGTACTTTTTTCTGAAGATCCAGGACGCTTTTCACGACAAAGTGCGATGAACCTAAAAAATGCGTCTATGATCCTGCGAAGTCAGCCGCCTTGATCGGGAGCCGGGGGCGGCAACAACGCATTCAGGATTGATTCAAAAAGCGTGAGACCATCATGACCCGACTCATCGATCGACTGCAGTCAGTCCCGCGGGCACAGCCGCTTGGCCTGGTCGCCCTGCTCATCCTGGTGGTCAGCCTGGCCGGCTGCAACGACTCCTCCGACGACAGCGGAAATGTTCCGGCGCGCACTTATCAAACGGCCGTCGCCGAAACCACCCGTTATATCGAGGAACAGATGCCGCTCTTCGATGGCGTCGGTTTGAGTGTCGCGCTGGTCGATGAGCAGGGCGTCGCCTGGGCCCAGGGCTTCGGCCTGGCCGACCAGGAAACGGGAAGGCCAGTCGATGCCGACACCGCCTTCATGATCGGGTCGGTGACCAAAACGCTGGCAACCGCCGCGCTGTTGCGTGCCGTTGACCTGGAGTTGCTGCAACTTGATGATCCCGTTCAGGGTTACCTGCCAGAGTTCAGTCTGCTGGAGCGCTACCCCAACCAGGCGGAGGAAATCACCGTCCGGCGGCTGCTCAATCATCATGCCGGTGTTCCGGGAGATATCTATAACGGCATGTTCATCAACTTTCAGCCCATGGATCAGTGGGGCTGCGACCTGTATACCGACTGGCTGTTCGATTACCTGGCCTCCGACTACCCCAGCCACCGCCCTGGTGCCGTGGGGTCTTACTCCAACACGGGGTTCATCCTGGCCGGCGAGATTGCTCAGCGGCTGCTTGGGCAGCCGGACGAGCAGTTTGGCGCCTTCATGCAACGCGAACTCTTTGAGCCGCTTGGCATGCAGCGCACCGCGATGCGCCCCGTCACCGACAATCGCGCCACCGGCTATGCGGGTGGCCAGGCCATGGCATCGCAAGAGTTCAACTGTGTCGCCGGGGCCACGGGCGGTGCCTACAGCACGGTAAAGGACATGGGCCGCTTTCTCGCCATGCTTCTAAATCAGGGGCGCACCCTCGAGGGCGTGCCCTACCTGCAAGCAGGCACCGTGGCCATGATGGGGCAGGCGGAGCAGACGCCGCTGGATGTCAGCTCCCTCTTCCAGGCCGGGCTTGGACTCGACAGCGTAGCCTATCCCCCCTTGAGCTACGCCGGCCCGACCTGGATAAAGACCGGCAGTACAGGCGATTTCAATGCCTGGATTGGCCTGCTGCCCGATCGAGGCCTGGCGTGCGTGGTCCTGACCAACTTTGACGAGGGCGCTCTGCTCGCCCCGGCGGTCACGCGCAAGTGCCTGCAAGCGGCCGTCGAGGATAAAGACGGACTGGCGCCCTCAGAGCCGGTACTTCCCTGGTATGGCACACGGACCGATACGGACGCCATTGCCGGCCTCTATGCCAAGCAGCATGGCTACGATCGCGTCATGGACAATGGCGACGGCACCCTGACCTGGATCGTCGATGCGCACAGCGACGAGCAAGAGACCCGTACCCTGTTTTTCCAGGATCGCGCCTACAAGTACGCGGATGGCGAGGAGCGGATCGTGTTTGACCAGATCCAGGATCAGGGTGAGAGCTATTTCGTCATGATCCAGGCAAGCGGTTCGGGATCGAAGACCGAGCAATACGTGCTTGATGGCCAAATGCAGCAGATACTGGGCCAGAAAATCGAACCCGTGGAGATTCCGGGTGCCTGGTTCGACCGTACCGGATCCTACATGCTGAATAACATCCCTTGGCATGATTTCTTGTGGCAAATAGGGGCGCCCCTGGCGGATCTCGCCATCCGGGACGGCGTGCTCCTCATCGACGACAGCTTCGCGTTACCTGCCGGCAACAACCTGGCGTTCCTCTCCGGAGTCAACAACCGCGGGGACAGCCGTTTGCTCTTCGAAAGCCGCAATGACATCGAGCATCTGGTCTTCGGCGGTTACACTGGCCTGCCGCTTGAGGCCATCCCCTGGCTGATACCCGGTGAAACCCGCAGCGCGCAAGCCAGTGTCCACGAGAATCAGTGGTACCGGTTCGAGGCGCCAGTCCCGGGCCAGTCTCTGACCGTGGCGTTGTCCGGGGAACAGGATCACTATTACCTGATTCTCTACAACGAGGCGTTTGAGTTCATCGACCGCGTCTCCGGCCAACTGACCATCGCGGACGCTGAAGGAGGCTACTACCTGGCAGTGGCCGCGACACCGGATGCCTCGGGCCGCTTTACACTGACGCTGCGATAAGTCTGCATCCGGATGCTCCGCACTGCGTCTGCCCCAGGGCGCGGCGGGGCATTCACGCTCTGCGCGGCCAGCTCTCTGCCTTCGTGCGGGCCTGACCGGTCCTGCCAGGGCGCGCGGATTCAGTCCTGGCGAAGATCCGGGGCAGCGCCGGTGGCGAGCCAGGTTTCCTCGAGCGCGCCGGCGCAAACCGGCCGACCGAAAAGGAAACCCTGAAGCAGGTCGCAACGGTGCTCGACCAGAAAGTCGCGCTGCCCGGGAGTCTCGATGCCCTCGGCGACGACCTCCAGGCCAAGCGCGTGGGCCATGGCGATGGTGGCCGCACAGATGGCGGCATCGTTGCCGTCGGTTTCCAGGTCCCGGACGAAGGTCTGGTCGAGCTTGAGGCTGTGGAAGGGCAGCCGCTTGAGATAGGCCAGGGAGGAATACCCGGTCCCGAAGTCGTCCAGCGCCAGGCGAACGCCGGCGTCCCGAAGTTGCCACAGCACGCTGATGGCCTGGTCGGGATTGTCCGTGGTGGCCGATTCGGTGATTTCCAGCTCCAGTTGCCCGTCTTCAAGCCCGTGATTGCGTAGCGCCTCGGTGACCGTGTGCACCAGGTTCGGGTCGCCCAGCTGATGCATGGACAGGTTGACGGCAATGCGTCGCGGGGCGGTGTCGCATCGCTTCCACTCGGCGAACTGGCGGCAGGCTTCATGGATCACCCAGCGTCCGATTTCCCGGATGAGCCCGGTATCCTCGGCCACCGGAATGAAACGCGCCGGTGAAACCAGGCCCTGGCCGGGGTGGCGCCAGCGGATGAGCGCTTCCACGCCAAGCAGGCGGGGCGCGTCGGCCGCCCCGGGAAGGACCTGCGGCTGGTAGTACAGCACGAACTCGTTCCGCCGGATCGCCTCGCGCAGGCTGCGTTCGAGCTCCAGCCGTTCGTGCGCGGAGGCATTGAGCGCCGGCGTGAAGAAGGCGAAGTGGTTCCGCCCCTGAGCCTTGGCATGGTAGAGCGCGGCATCGGCGTTCTTGAGCAGGGTGCCGACATCGTCGCCGTCGTCCGGAAACAGCGCGATTCCGATGCTGGGCGTGCTGGGCAGGGTTTGTTCGTCCAGCGTGTAGGGCTTGCCCAGATGCTCCAGGATGTGGTTGGCCGCGTCGGTGACCTGTTCGACATGAGTCAATCCGGTCAGGACGATCAGAAATTCGTCCCCCCCGGGCCGGGCGAGGATGTCTTCTTCGGTGAGGCACCTCTGCAGCCGGCGCGCCACGTTGACCAGAATCTGGTCGCCGGCCTGGTGTCCGAGGGTGTCGTTGATGATCTTGAATCGATCCAGATCGATGAACAGCACGGCGAGCATCCGGTTGTCCCTGCGCGCGGTGACCAGCGCCTGGGAGAGCCGAATCTCCAGGTTGGCGCGGTTGTACAGGCCGGTCAGGCTGTCGTGGTGCGCCAGCTGTTCAATGCGCGCCGCCGCAGCCTTGCGCTCGGAGATATCCGTGAAGCTGGCCATGTAGTTGCTGATCCGGCCCTGCTCGTCCCGGATGCAGGAAATGGCCGCCCACTTGGGGAATACATGCCCGTTGCGATGCCGGTCCCAGAGTTCGCCCTGCCAGAAGCCCTGGTTTTCCAGGGCCTGCCACATCTGCCGGTGTATTTCCGGCGATGTCCGGTCGCTGTTCAGGAACTTCGGGTCCTTGCCCCGGATGTCGGCCAGCTCGTAGCCCGTCAGGCGTACGAAGGCCGGGTTGCAGGTGATGATCCGGTTTTCCCAGTCGGTAATCAGGATGGCCTCGCCACTTTTCTTGAAGACATTGGCGTATAGCGCCAGCGCCTCGGCCGCCTCCTGCGCCTCGCTGATGTCCTGCAGCGTGCCGACGCTGCTCGTCGGGCGAGCGCCGGGGCCCTGGCGCAGTTCCCCGTGCGCGCGCAGCCAGCGGGCCTGGCCATCCGCCCGGCGGATGCGGAATACGGCCTCCCGGGGCTGATCCGCGACCGGTCTTTCGAAGAATGCTTTGGCGCGATCATGGTCCTCGGGGAGCACCCGCTGGAGCAATGCGGCGAGCGTGGAGGCGAATGCATCCGGCGGCGCGTCAAACAACGGCCGGGCCTCCTCGGACCAGCCGAACTGCCCGGTGTCATGATCGAGTGTCCAGGCCGCCATCCGCGCGATCCGCTGTGCTTCGCCAAGCCGGCTCAGCGACTCCTGCAGCGCTTTCTGGGCATCGCGCTGCTCGGTGACATCGCGGAAGACGACCAGGATCTCGCGGCCGGGCAGCACCACGATGTGGTTGTCGACCCAGCGTTGGATCGGGCCATGGTCGTACAGCCGCTCGCCGATGCTGCGATCTGCCCGCGTTTGCCAGGCCAGCTCGATCTGCTCTTGCAGCCCGATCTGCCGAACGCCCGGGAAGGCTTCGTCAAGGTTGCGTCCCGCGGCGTCCCGGCGTGCGACACCCGAAATGCGCTCCCCCGCCGGGTTCAGGTCCAGAACCGTGAACCGGCCGGTGTCGGGGTCGCGGCGGTAGAGCGCGGCGCCTTCGTTCATGGTTTCGAAGATCGCCCGGTACAGGGCCTGCTGCTCCTCGATCCGGGCCTCGTTGCGCACCAGCCGGTTACCGATCAGTCGTGCCCCCAGGAAGCTTGCGAGCAAAATCACCGCCAGCGCCGTGCCAGTCGTCCGCTGCATCTGGCTCAGCGGATCGAGCGCCTCGGCGGCGTCCATCTGCACGACCATGCCGGCCTGCAGCACCGGCAGGTAACGCCAGGCAACCGCCTTCTCGCGACCGTCGGCGGCCCAAAGCCTGGCCTGACCCTGGGCGCCGGACAGCGCCGCCTCGACCGCTTCACCGGGTATCGCGTCCTGGTGGTCCTGGCCGCCTTCGCGGTCGTGCAGCGAAAGGATCGTTTCGTCCGCGCCATCCAGCTGGAGCACGAGGGTGGTCCGGCCACTGTCCCCCAGCCCGGTCTCGTTGAACAGGACCGGCTCGACGCGCTTGTAATCCAGGCTCAGGACCACGGTGCCGAGCAACTGGTCATGCTGGACGACCGGCACCACGATGTGGGCGACCATCGTGCCGTCGGCGGCCGGTCTGAACGGCATCATGTCCGAATGCAGGAACGCCGTGGCCTGCCGGAAACCTGCCGAGAGGGTGTCCGGCTCGTCGCGGAGCTCCCGGATGTCGAGTCCGTGGTGTTCGGGAAAACGGGTCGAGAGCCGGACGGTCCCGGTCGGATCGATCAGCTTCACGTCCCGGTAGCGGCCGTGTTCGATCATCCGATCGACGGTCTCGGGCAGGGGCCCGGTCTGCGCGCCGAGCAGGATGTCCTGGATGGCGGGCATGCTGGCGAGCGTCAGCGCATTGCCCAGTCGCTCCTCCACGTGCCGGTCGATCTGGTCTGCCTTCTTGTCGGCGATGGTCGCCAGATTCTGCAACACGGTGGTGGTCAGCGCGCGTTCGTAGCTGTGCAGGTAGAACAGCGCCAGCACGATCAGCGGCAGAACGGCGACGAGCAGAAAGCCGATCGACAGGCGCCCGCGCAGGCCGAGGGTGGCCAGGTTCATGGCGTGGGTGCTCCGGCCGGCTCCGGCGCGACCGGTGCCCCGCTGACGCGAATCCAGTGAGCCCGGCTGCGGTGGACCGGGAACGGCGCCGGGCGCAGCGGTTGCTCGAAACGGTGGACGATCTTGAAGCCCCCGTCCGCGCTTGCCTGGCCGACATACGCCTGCCGCCAGAGGTGGCCGGTGGCCGAATCCACAGCCACCGGACCATGTGGCCCGGCAATGCTGGTCCTGCCCAGGTTCCGGCGCACCCGCTGCGGGTCGGTCGAACCGGCGCGCCCGGCGGCTGCGGCCCACAGCCGCATGGCCAGATAGCTGGTGAGCACGGGGTCGCTGACCGGCTGGTCGGTGCCGGCATGGGCGCGAAATGCCGCCACGAATTCGGCGTTGCCCGGGATGTCCAGATCCTCGAAGTAGCCCCAGACTGCGTAATGACTGGGATGGAAGGCGTCGCGGGCCAGCATCCGCGTCATCGGCTCGGCGACACTGAACGAGACCACCGGAATGTGGTGCAGCCCGGCGTCCCGGAGTGCAGCGAACAGGGCCCGATTGCTGTCACCGTTCACGGTATTCAGGATCACATCCGGATTGCGTTGGCGGATCCGGGCAGCCACGCTTGAGAAGTCGTCCGCGGTCAGGGGCAGGTAGTGTTCGTCGAGCACCAGCCCGCCGTTCGCGTTCGCCAGGTCGCGGATGAGGCGGTTGGCCGTGCGCGGAAACACATAATCGGAACCGACGAGAAACAGGCGGGGGCCGAAGGTCTCGATTGCCCAGGCCGTGCCGGGGAGAATCTGCTGATTGGGCGCCGAGCCGCCGTAGATGATGTTCGGTGACTGCTCCAGGCCCTCGTATTGCACCGGGTAGAAAAGCAGGGTTTGCTTTGCCTCGACAATCGGGCGCACGGCCTGTCGGCAGGATGAGGTCCAGCATCCGAAAAGTGCCTGGACGCCTTCGGTGTCGATCAGGCGGGCCGCTTCGGAAGCTGCCCGCTCATCGTCGGAGCGGGTGTCGGCGACGACCGTTTCGATCGGGCGGCCGAGCACGCCGCCGGCCGCGTTGATCTGGTCCACCGCCAGCGAGAGGCCGTCGACCAGCCCGCGTTCGCTCTCGGCCATGACGCCGCTGAGTGAATGGATCACACCGACCCGAACCGGCTCCGGTGGCTGCGGTCTGGCCAGCCACAGCGCCAGCACTGAAAGTGCGATCAGGAGGCCTGCGGCCCACATGACGGCCGGTTGACGGAGCGGGGTTTGCATGAGCCGAGCATATAACAAAATGATTCCGGGGCGGACTGTCAGGTGCGTCCGCTTGCGTTTTGACCTTGCTGGGGTAAACTTGCGCGCCTGTCGTCCTTGAGTCTGCATGCGGCATTCGCATGCGCAGTCGGACCCCGCGAGCAAGGCCCGCGGTCAGTCTGGGACGGCGTGCCTGCCGGGGTGGCGGAATTGGTAGACGCAGTGGACTCAAAATCCACCGGTAGCGATACCGTGCGAGTTCGAGTCTCGCCCTCGGCACCACATCATCGAATTCCCGTCCGCGCCGGGTGGGCCCAGGCGCTTGCCCGAGGGCGTGAGGCAGCCCGGTCAAACGGGTTGCGCTGCGGGTCGGCCCGGGTCCTCGTTGTGCTCGCCCCGAAGCTTTCCACGGATTCACGGCGTTCCGATTCCCCATGATGTCCTTCGGCAGTCTCCTGACCCTGGTTCTGATCGTCCTGGCGCTCTGGGCGTGGTGGCGCCATGACCGGGCCCGCGCTCAGGCCCTGCGCATCGCCCGCGAGGCCTGCGTGTCCGCCGGTGTCCAGCTGCTCGACGACTCGGTGGGCCTGCGCAAGCTGAAACCGAGGCGCGGCATGGACGGACGCTGGGTGCTCGAGCGCGAGTTTGCCTTCGAGTTTTCCCGAAGCGGGGCGGATCGCTGGGCCGGGTCGGTGCGGTTGCTCGGCACGCGCCTGCTCGGCGTGGAACTGGATCTGGCGCGCCCCTTGGGGTGAGCGGATAGAATACGGCACAGGCGGACGGTCACAGCCCGCGCGCCTGTCACGCAACAGATACCAGCCTGGGAGCACGTTCATGGCAGATCGGAATTTCGAAGGGCTCGGAACGGCGCTGCGCCCGTCGGCCACGCGCCTCATGCTGCTTGGCAGTGGCGAGCTGGGCAAGGAGGTTGCCATCGAGGCGCAGCGGCTGGGTATCGAGGTCGTGGCCGTGGACCGCTACCCTGGCGCGCCCGCGATGCAGGTCGCCCACCGGGCGCACGTGATCGACATGCTCGACGGCGAGGCGCTTCGGACCCTGATTTACCAGGAGTCGCCCGACTTCATCGTGCCGGAAATCGAAGCGATCGCCACGGTCACGCTCGAGGAGCTGGAATCGGAAGGATGGACGGTGGTGCCGACGGCGCGCGCGACCCGCCTGACCATGGACCGCGAGGGGATTCGTCGCCTGGCGGCCGAGGAACTGGGCCTGCCGACCTCACCGTACCGGTTTGCCAGCGAGCGGGCGGACCTCGACCGCGCCGTGGCGGCGATCGGTCTGCCCTGTGTGGTCAAGCCGGTCATGAGCTCCTCGGGCAAGGGACAGACCGTGGTGCGCGATCCGGCCGATCTCGACCGGGCCTGGGCCTGCGCGCAGTCCGGGGGCCGCGCCGGCGGTGGACGGGTGATCGTGGAAGGACTCGTGGACTTTGACTTCGAGATCACGCTCCTGACCATCGCGCACCGCGACGGGATCAGCACCTGCGCGCCCATCGGGCATGAGCAGGTGGATGGCGATTACCGGGAGTCCTGGCAGCCGCAGCCGATGAGTCCGGTGGCCGAGCAGGAAGCGGTGCGCATTGCCTCGACGGTGGTCGGGACCCTCGGAGGGCGCGGGCTGTTCGGGGTGGAGCTGTTCGTGCGGGGCGATCAGGTGTGGTTTTCCGAGGTGTCTCCGCGTCCGCATGACACCGGAATGGTCACGCTGATCTCGCAGGGGCTTTCGGAATTCGCGCTCCATCTGCGCGCCCTGCTGGGATTGCCCGTGCCCAATGTGCGTTGCCGCGGTCCGGCCGCGTCGGCGGCAATCTACCGGGAAGGGACGAGCTCCGACCCGGTGTTTCACGGGGTGGGTGCGGCACTGTCCGAGCCGGATACCGACCTGCGGCTGTTCGGCAAGCCGGCCCTCGATGGCGGGCGGCGGCTGGGCGTGGCCCTGGCGCTCGGCGAGACGGTCGACGAGGCCCGGGACAAGGCGCGTCGTGCCGCCGGTCGGATTCGTCTGGGCGACTGAACCTTTTCAAAGGCTGGGGCCTCGACCGCCAAGGCGGCTCGGAGGTCGCGGTCAGTCGGCGAGCGAGCGCAATACCGCCGGGGGCAGGGACCAGACGAGCCGGCCCTTGCCGGCCTCGATGTGCTGGTCGAAGCGCAGCATCAGCGCACCACCCTTCTTGAAGCGTACCTGGGCCCCGACCTCGCCACACAGCAGGTGACTGACCAGCTCGCCCAGATCCGGTTCATGGCCGATCAGCGCCATGCACTCGACCTCCGGTTCCTTCCTGAGCCACTTCTCCACGACGCCGGCACCGACGCCGGGCGCCAGCGCGTCATGGACATCGTAACCCTTGAGTTCCAGCGCGGTGGTCAGGATGTCGGCGGTCTGGCGGGCCCGCAGCAGGGGGCTTGAAACCATGCGCTCGACGGGCAGCGCCAGGGTGGTCAGTCCGCGGCCGGCGGCCTTCATGCGGCTGATGCCGCGTTCGGTGAGGGGGCGCTCGGTGTCGGGCTGGCCGGTCTCGGCGAATTCCTCGCGGTCTTCGGCCGGTGCGTGTCGAATGATCAGAAGGTCCATGTTGGTCGTACTCGCTGTCTGTCGATGGCTGGTTGCCGCAGGGCAACCGGTTCAGCCGCTTTCCAGGCTTTCGCTGACTTCGAGCCACTCGAGCTCGATCCGTTCCTGTTCCTCGGCCAGCTCAGCCTGTCGACGTCCCAGTTCCGGAAGCCGGTCGCGGTGGTCCCCGTCATACAGTGCCGGGTCAGCCAGCTCGGCCTCGACCTGTTCCAGTTCCAGTGCAATCCGGTTCAGTTCGGCTTCGAGCTTGTCGCGACGATTCTTCAGGGGCCGCAGGGCCGCACGTCGCTCGGCGGCCTCGCGACGTTCTGCCTTGCGGTCGACGGGGGCGGATTGCACCACGCGCGCCGTTTCGGGACGTTCGGCCTCTTCCCGGGCGAGCAGCTGCCGGTAATCGTCCAGGTCGCCGTCGAATGGCACCACCCGCCGGTCGTGGACCCGCCAGTATTCGTCGCAGACATGTTCAAGCATCGCACGGTCATGTGACACCAGGATCATGGCCCCTTCGTATTCCTGCAGGGCCAGTTCCAGGGCCTCGCGCATGTCCAGGTCAAGGTGGTTGGTCGGTTCGTCGAGCAGCAGCAGGTTGGGCGCCTGCCAGACGATCAGCGCCAGAGCCAGCCGGGCGCGCTCGCCGCCGGAGAAGGGACCGACCGGTCGTTCCGCGAAGTCCTTGCCGAATCCGAAACCGCCAAGAAAGTCGCGCAGGGTCTGCTCGTCCGCCCGGTCGCCGTCGATCCGGCGCAGGTGGGTGAGGGCGTCCGCGTGACTGTCGAGCTGTTCGAGCTGGTGCTGGGCGAAGTAGCCGATCCGCAGTTTCGGACTGCGTGTCTGCGATCCGGCCAGCAGCCTTTCCTCGCCGGCCAGCAGGCGGATCAGCGTGGACTTGCCGGCGCCGTTTCGCCCGAGCAGGCCGATCCGCTGGCCCGGGCCGATCCGCAGGTCGATGCCGCGAAGCAGCGGCCTGCCATCGTAGCCGATATCGGCCGATTCCAGGTGTACCAGCGGATTGCCGGCTTCGGGGCTTTCCGGGAATTCGAAGCGGAACGGCCGATCGACGTGTGCCGCGGCAATCTGCGGCAGGCGCTCCAGGGCCCGGATGCGACTCTGGGCCTGGCGTGCCTTGGTGGCCTTGGCCCGGAAGCGGTCGATAAAGGCCTGCAGCCTCGCCCGTTCCCGGCTCTGCTTCTGTGCCATGGCCTGCTGCTGCGCCAGCTGCTCGGCGCGCCGGATTTCAAAGGCACTGTAGTTGCCGGTGTAGACCGTCAGCCGCTGATGGGCGATGTGTGCGACATGGGTACAGACCCCATCGAGGAAGGCGCGATCATGAGAGATCAGCAGCAGTGCGCCGGGGTAGCCCTTGAGCCAGCTCTCGAGCCAGGTGATGGCCTCCAGATCCAGGTGGTTGGTCGGCTCGTCCAGCAGCAGGATGTCCGAGGGCGTCATCAGGGCGCGAGCCAGGTTCAGGCGCATTCGCCAGCCACCGGAAAAGTCGCTGACCGGGCGTTGCTGGGCAGTCTCGGCAAAGCCCAGCCCGGCGAGCAGTCGCGCCGCCCGGGCGCGGGCGGTGTAGCCGTCGTGCGCCTCGTAACGGGCATGGAGTTCGGCCAGGGCCGTGCCTTCGGCCGAGGCCATCCGGGCCTCGATGTCCAGCAGCTCCGCGTCACCGCCCAGCACGAATTCCAGCGCGGGCATCGGCAGGGCGGGGGTTTCCTGCGCGACATGGGCGATGCGCGCGCGGCCGACCAGCGACAGGTTGCCCGCATCGGGCGACAGTTGCCCGCGGATCAGGGCGAACAGGCTGGACTTGCCCGCCCCGTTGGCCCCGGTGAGCCCGACACGCTGGCCCGGATGCACCTGCAGGTCGGCCTCCTGCAACAGCACCCGACCGCCGCGGCGCAGCTCGATACCCTGCAGGTGGATCATGGCCCTGATCTCCCGGATTTCAGCATGGTTGGAGCCGTGCGTAACTGAGGATCAGCCACTTGCTTTCGCCGGTCTCGAAGTTCACCAGAACGCGGGCAGAGGGTCCGCTGCCTTCGGCATCGACAATGATGCCGGTGCCGAACTTGGCATGGGCGACCCGCTGCCCGATCGAGAGCCCGCCCGCGTCCGCATCCTCGCTCGGGCGTGCGCGGGGCGAGTGCACTGGCGCGGGGCGCTTTTTCGGTCGGCTGTCATGAATCAGCTCGTCGGGGATTTCCCCAAGAAAACGCGAGGTCATCGGGAAGGTGTCGCGGCCGTGCAGCCGGCGATGTTCTGCGGCGGTCAGCACCAGGCGCTGGCGGGCCCGGGTGATGCCCACGTAACAGAGCCGGCGCTCTTCCTCCAGCCGCCCCGGTTCGTCCAGGGCCATCTGGTGCGGAAACAGCCCTTCCTCCATGCCCACCAGGAAGACCAGCTGGAATTCCAGGCCCTTGGCCGAGTGCAGGGTCATCAGCTGGACGCAGTCCTCCCAGGATTGGCCCTGGCCCTCGCCTGCCTCCAGACTGGCGTAGCTCAGGAAGGCGTCCAGCTCGGTCATGCCCTCGTGCTGTTCCGGATCAAGCCTGAACCCCCGGGCGGCATTGGCCAGTTCCTCGATGTTCTCGATCCGCGTTTCGCCGCGCTCGCGCTCGCGGTCGCCGCGGTGCATTTCGACCAGGCCGCTGTGTTCGGCCACGGCATCGACCTGTTCCTGCAATGTCAGGTGACGTGCGTCGCCGGCCAGCGATTCGAGCAGCCGGGTGAACTTGCCGAGCGCGGCCGACGCGCGCGGCGAGAGGGTGCCGGTGGACAGCGCCAGAATGCTCGCCTGCCAGAGCGAGGCGCCATGGTCCCGGGCCTGTTTGCGCAGCTGCTCGATCGTCTTGTCGCCAATGCCGCGCGGAGGCACGTTGGCCACCCGCTCGAAGGCGGCATCGTCGTCCCGGTTGGCGATCAGGCGCAGGTAGGCCAGCATGTCCTTGACCTCGGCCCGCTCGAAGAATCGCAGTCCGCCGTAGACCCGGTACGGCAGGCCGGCGCGGATCAGTGCTTCTTCAAAGAGTCGCGACTGGGCATTGGAACGGTACAGGATCGCGATCTCGTGGCGGGGCAGACCCTCCGCGCAGGCGCGGCGGATCTGCTCGATCACGAACCAGGCCTCGTCCTGCTCGTTGAAGGCATGGTAGAACCTGATCGGGCTGCCCGCATCGCCTTCGGTCCACAGCGTCTTGCCCAGCCGGCCTTCGTTGCGGGCGATCACCGCGTTGGCTGCCTGCAAAATGGTGCCGGTGGAGCGGTAGTTCTGCTCGAGCCGGACGATCTCGGTGTCCGGAAAGTCCCGGTCGAAGTCGCGGATATGTTCGACGCGCGCCCCGCGCCAGCCATAGATCGACTGGTCGTCGTCGCCGACCACGAACACGGCGGTTTGCGGCCCGACCAGCTGGCGCATCCAGGCGTACTGCAGGCGGTTGGTGTCCTGGAACTCGTCCACCAGAACCTGCACGAAGCGTTGTTGATAATGGGCGCGCAGGGCGTCGTTGTCGCGCAGCAGTTCCAGGGCGCGCAGCAGCAGCTCGGTGAAGTCGACCAGCCCCGAGCGTCGGCACAGTTCCTCGTAGTTGCGGTACAGCTCGAGCACCTGCTGGCGGTTGGGGTCGCCGGTTTCCTCGACGTGGGCGGCGCGCAGGCCGTCTTCCTTCCAGGCGTTGATCAGGGCGCGAACCTGCTTGGGCGGCCAGGCGGTCTCGTCCAGGCCGGCCTCGCGCACGATGCGCTTGACCAGCCGCAGCTGGTCGTCCGAGTCGATGATCTGGAATCCCTGTGGAAGTCCCGCCTCCTGCCAGTGCTGGCGCAGCAGTCGGTGCGACAGGCCATGGAAGGTCCCGACCCAGAGTCCCTGGACCCGCCCGTCCAGCAGCCGCGCGACACGGCCGCGCATTTCGGCGGCGGCCTTGTTGGTGAAGGTGACGGCCAGCAACGAGTAGGGTTCGACGCCCTGTTCCTCCACGAGCCAGGCGATGCGGTGCGTGAGCACCCGGGTCTTGCCGGAGCCGGCGCCGGCGAGGACCAGCGTGGCCGGCGCCGCGCTGGTCACGGCCTGACGCTGGGCCTCGTTGAGCGGGTCGAGAATGCGATTGGTGAACATGGGGCGCAAGTGTACCGGAAAACCGGTTCCGGCCGTGGCGAGTCGGGTCGATCAGGCCGTCGCGGACTGGTCCGCGTGGCATTCTCGGAGATCTCGAAAATGGCGATCGGCATCCCTATCATTGAAGGGACGTGGGCTGACCGTGATGGCCGGCCCGCGTCCGAGGGATGGCCGCCCCGGGACGCGTGGCTCGGGGCGGCTTCGCGCTCTTTGATCTTGAAGGGCTGACCCGGGAAAGGTGACTTGCGGGAGGAGGATCGACATGTCGGCTTTCAGGCATCTGAACGAGGGTTTTCAGGACATCTGGCAGAGCGTGGCCCAGGGCTGGCGCTGGTTGCAGCAGCGGGCCGCGGGGGCGATGACCCGGTTTCGGGGCGGAGGATCGCAGGATGCGGAAACGAACCTGCCGGCCCGACAGAACGAGGCGGCGGCGCGCAACATCGGCTGGGGCTTGCTGGCGATGGAAGTGTTTGCCTCGGACGACGAGCTGGTGGTGCGCCTCGAAGCGCCCGGCATGCGGCGTGAAGACTTTGACGTGCGGGTGTTCACAAACCGGCTGGTGATTGCCGGTCAGAAGCACTGGCAGCGCGAGCGCAGCGACGGGCGCTACTTCGTGGCCGAGTGCGCCTATGGCCGGTTCGAGCGGGTGTTGCCCCTGCCGTATCCCGTGCAGCCGGAGGCGGTTTCGGCCCGGTACGAACAGGGCGTGCTGACCCTGCACCTGCCAAGACCGCATGATACGGCGGCCGCCCGCCGCCGCGTCGAGGTTCGCTGAGCAAAAGCGGCACGAAGCCTGCCGTGGCCTGGTGCCGCAACGCCGGTGCCCACGCATGCCCGGCGCGAGCCACGCGATTGAACGGCTTGCGCCATGGTGACGAGGACAGACATGGAATATCGTGACTATTACGCCATTCTGGGCGTGGAGCGTGACGCGACCCAGGAGCAGATCAAGGCGGCCTACCGGCGCCTGGCGCGCAAATACCACCCGGATGTCAGTAGCGAACCGGATGCCGAGGCGCGCTTCAAGGAGCTCGGCGAGGCCTACGAGGTCCTCAAGGACCCCGAGAAGCGGGCCGCCTACGACCAGCTCGGTCGGGACTGGCAGGCCGGGCAGGACTTCCGGCCGCCGCCGGACTGGTCCGGCGGATTCGAGTTTCACGGGGGTGGTTTCACCGATGCGGATGCCGCGCAGTTCTCGGATTTCTTCGAGAGCCTGTTTGGCCGCGGCCCCGGCCGCGCGCGGGCGCAGGCCCGGGGCGAGGATGTCCATGCCCGGGTGCGGATCGCGCTGGAGGACGCCTATCACGGGGCGAGCCGGACCTTGTCCTTCCCGGTGAGCGAGCCCGGGCCGGATGGCCGGCTGCATTCGCGTCAGCGCACCCTGCAGGTGCGCATCCCCCGGGGAATCCGGCAGGGACAGCACATCCGCCTCGCGGGCCAGGGCAGTGCCGGTCTCGGTGGCGGGCCGCCGGGCGACCTCTACCTGGAAGTGGCGTTCCTGCCGCACGCGCACTTTCATGTCGACGGTGCCGACGTGTTCATGGACCTGCCGCTGGCGCCCTGGGAGGCGGCGCTCGGGGCGGGCATCGCGCTGCAGACGCCCTCCGGGCGTGTCGAGGTCAAGGTTCCGGCAGGTTCGAAATCCGGGCGCAAGCTGCGCCTCAAGGGGCGGGGCATTCCTGCCCGCGTGCCGGGTGATCTGTACGTGGTGCTCCAGATCAGCCTGCCGCCGGCGCAAACCCCGCAGGAGGAGGCGGCCTATCGCGCGCTGGCACAGGCCTTTCCTCACTTTGACCCGAGAGCAGACATGGGAGGTGACCGATCATGAAACCGGGACTGACGACGACGGTGGCTGGGCAGCTGCTCGAGGAGGAAGTCGAGCTGAGCCTGGGGCAGCTGAGTCGGCGATGCGCCCTGAGCGCCGAGGAGGTACTGCTGCTGGTCGAGGAGGGTATCGTCGAGCCGGTCCGCGGCCGGCCGGGACCGTGGCGCTTCGACGGGCTGAGCCTGCGCCGGGCCCAGCGCGCGGTCACCTTGCGTCGTGATCTGGGGGTGAACTGGGCGGGCGCCGCCCTGGCGCTCGACCTGCTCGACGAGCTGGCGCAGCTGAGGCGCCAGGTGGCCTTGATGCGGGCGCGTGGCCACTAGCGAAACCGCGCACGAACCCCGCGTTCAGCAACGTCCGGGCCGGTGGGCATTCACCCGCTGTGCGTTTGTGCCCGGCCCGTGTTGCACCACCAAATCGCCTGCGCCATGGCGCGGCTGGGCATCGACGGCGATGCCCCCGGTCGGCTGATCGACCGCGGCGCACGCACAATGCGGTACAATCGGGGGCCGCGGGTTCGTCTGGCCCGCCATCCGCCCCGACCGCCACCAGGTACGGGGGGACCGTCCGTACATCAGGAGCACCCGGGCTGCCCATGAATCCCAACTACCTGGAATTCGAACAACCGATCGCCGAACTGGAGGCGAAGATCACCGAGCTGCGTCGCGTCGGCAAGGAGAGCGACCTGAACATCGAGGATGAGGTCGCGCGGCTTGAGAGCAAGTCCCAGTCGCTGACCCGATCGATCTTCGGCAACCTGACCGCCTGGCAGATCACCCAGCTGGCCCGACATCCGCTGCGGCCCTACACGCTTGACTACGTCGGCGGCCTGTTCACGAACTTCGAGGAACTGCACGGCGACCGGGCCTTCGCGGACGATCCGGCCATCGTCGGTGGTCTCGCGCGATTCGAGGGGCGCCCGGTGATGGTGATCGGTCACCAGAAGGGCCGGGATACCCGGGAAAAGATCCGCCGGAACTTTGGCATGCCCCGTCCCGAGGGATACCGCAAGGCGCGCCGCCTGATGGAAATGGCCGCCCGTTTCGGCCTGCCGGTGCTGACCTTCATCGACACGCCGGGGGCCTACCCGGGGATCGATGCCGAGGAGCGTGGCCAGTCCGAGGCCATCGCCCGCAACCTGGCGGTGATGAGCAGCCTGGAGACGCCGGTGATCGTCACCGTGATCGGGGAGGGCGGTTCCGGCGGGGCGCTGGCGGTCGGCGTCGGCGATCATGTCATGATGCTGCAGTACAGCACCTACTCGGTCATTTCGCCCGAGGGCTGCGCCTCCATCCTGTACAAGAGTGCCGAGCGGGCCGCGGATGCTGCCGAATCGCTCGGGGTGACCGCCGACCGGCTCCGGTCGCTGGGTCTGGTGGACCAGGTGGTGCCCGAGCCCTGCGGAGGCGCGCATCGCGATCCGGAACTGATGTTCCGCTCGCTCAAGACCGAGCTGGCCGCCGCGCTGCAACGGCTGACCGAGCTGCCGACACAGAATCTGCTCCAGCGCCGCTACGAGCGGCTGATGCAGGTGGGCAACTTTCTCGAAAAGTGAGCGGCCGGCTGATCCGGGTTGACTGACACGGTGGCGAAGTGGCGCCTCCGGGCGGATCTGTCCTGCCCGCGTCCACTGAGGCGGTCGCCGGAGTGCCCAACTCCCGGGCCTCGGCGGCCCGATGGCCTCGGCAACCCATCCAGCATGGAATCGAGACATGCGCGATCTGGACCAGGACGAGTTCGATTCGCTACCGCCCCCGCTGAGAGGCCGGCCGCTGCTGGTCGGGTTCTCCGGGGGAGCTGACTCGCTGGCCCTGCTGCTCAGGCTGCAGGCCCTGGGGCGGGCCGGAGCCCTCGGGCCGCTGTGCGTCCTGCATGTCGATCACGGCCTGCATCCCGATTCGTCCCGCTGGGCCGAGCACTGCCGGGTAGTCTGTGACCGGCTCGGGCTGCCGTTGCAGGTCGTGCGCCTGGATCTGTCCAACCGCATCCGTCCGGGGAACTCGCCGGAAACCCTCGCCCGCGAGGCCCGTTATGCCGCGCTGTCCGAACAGCTTGCCGACCGCGGGGTTCTGGTCACGGGGCATCATCGGGACGATCAGGCCGAAACGTTCCTGCGCCATGCGCTGCGAGGCAGCGGTCCGAGGGGGCTGTCCGGCATGCCGGTGCTCAGGCCCTTCGCCGGTGGCTGGCACTGGCGGCCGCTGCTCGGTTATGACCGAGACAGCCTGCGCGCCTTCATCGCCGCCCGCGGGTTCGAGCCGGTTGAGGACCCGAGCAACGCGGACACCGGCCCCGATCGCAACTACCTGCGCCACGCGGTGCTCGAACCCCTGAAGGTCCGCTGGCCGAACGCCTCGGCGGCGCTGGCGCGCTCGGCCCGTCACGCGGCCGAGGCCGAGTCCCTGCTGGGCGATCTGGCCCGCATCGACCTGGCCAGCTGCGCGGGGCGGTCGCCGGAGACCCTGGCCGTTCGCGCCCTGGGGCGACTGTCCGCGGCGCGTCAGCGCAACCTGCTGCGTTACTGGATCGCAACCCGCGGACTGCCGGCGCCGCCGGAGGCTCGCCTGGAGACCCTGCGGGATCAGCTGGACGCCCGCCGGGACGCGCAGCTTCTGGTCCGCTGGCCGGGTGCGGAGGTACGCAGGTATCGCGATGAGCTGTTTGCCCGCCCGCCCGATCCCCCGCGATCGGACTTTCAACTGCAGTGGGATCTGAGCACACCGCTGGCCCTGCCCGACGGGCGCGTCCTCGAAGCGGTGACCGGGTCACCCGGTGAAGGTCTTGATCCGATGCGCCTGGCCGAATGGATGCAGGCCGACGGCTGGACGCTGACCGTGCGCAACCGTCAGCCCGGTGACCGCATCCGGCCGCGGGGCAGCCCGGTTCATCGCAGGCTAAAGAACCTGTTCCAGGAGGCCGGCATTCCGCCCTGGGAGCGCGACTGCATCTGGGTGATCGAGGTGGCCGGCGAAATCGTGCAGGTCGGGCATCACTGGGTGGCCGAGTCCATGGCCAGCCCGGGCCGCACCGCCGGGCTGATCGTGCGCGAGTCGGACAACCTGGACTGCGCTGGCTGAACCGGCCGGATCACCGCCGTGGTGGTCCGATTGCGCCGAGGTTGCTTGCGCCGGCGGTTCCGGGCGCAAGAAGCCAAGCGAAACACCGAAAGGCCGGGTTTCTTCGATGTCCCGGCTTATAAGTGCGAATCGTTTGCGTTATGATTGGGCATCGTTTCTGCGGGATAGAGGGCAGGTGAAATATGCAGTTGGTCAAGAACCTCGAGGCGGAGCGGCCCTGGATCGAGGTGCGTGACCCGGAGACAGGCCGGGTGGCCGCCCGGTTTGCCGGGGATGAATTGCGCGCCCTGGTGCAGGACGGCCGGTTGTCGCTCGGCCTGTTGCTCAGTACCCGACCCGAACGCAACCATGAAACCATCCGGCGGCTGTTGCTGCTCGAATGCCAGCGGCAATGCCGTCTTCGCTGCGGTTTGTCCTGTCTGGCAGGAGACTGCGACCTCAACCCCCGGTCGATCGACGCGGCGAACGCACCGGTGGACCCGGATCAACCGTCCGGGTGGCCGCTCGTCAGGGGAGGTGACTGACCGGCGGGCGGAGCTGCGCGCCGGTGCGGATGCTGTCGGCTCTCAGATCCGGGCGGTGTGCCGGTTGAGCGAGGCGACCGCATTGAGGGCCGCCTGTGCCGCGACGTGGATGTCCGCTTCCTTGCCGGCGAGCGTCAGTCGTCCGAAGGCACCGACGGCGTGGCACTCGGCCAGGGTGACGTTGGCGGCTTTTTCGGCCTCGTTGGCCGCGTAGATGATGTAACCGGCCGGCTCGGTTTCGAGGATGAACAGGCTCTGGCCGGGCAGGATCATCGAACCCTTGCGGTTCTGACGGTTGATCAGCACCGCGTGGTCGGCGCTGATCGCGCGGATGATTTCCTCCCAGGCGACCCGACAGGGCTGGCGCGAGCGCTCGTCCGTGCCGAGGCCGTTGAGAACCACGCGCCCGGACTCGAGCACGTTGCTCTGATCCCGATGGTGGATGACCATCGAGCCGAAGGCCCGCTCGACAACCATCTGGCCCAGGTGGACCTGGGCCGCCTTCATGGCGACGTCGGTCAGCCGGTGAATGGCCATTCCCGGCGATACCTCAAGCCAGAGGCAGGCATCGCCCGGCGTCGGGAGAAAGCCCTGCGACACCGTCCCCATGTACGACGCCAGCTGCGGCTGCAGCGCGTCGATGAAGACATAGGTGCGCAGTTCGATCATCCGTTCCTCCATAACTTTGCAATCACAGGGTGGCTTCGAATCGGGCCGCCGCGGGCCCGGGTGCGGGCAGCGGACGGCGCGCCTGATCCGGCATTTTCGTCCCGGCCCGACCCGCGTTGCCGGCCACGGGCACGCCCTTCGGGCTGTGTGCGCCGGATCGCTGCGGCGGCTGCCAACCGCCTGTTCGAAGCGCACCGCCGCGGTGCGCCGCTGCACGCTCCGATACAGGACGGCCCTATGGTAGTGCCTGAAGCGGTCGGGGGCCATTGGTTTTTGTCCGAGGGTCGGCTATTGTTACTGCGCTGCCCACGCCTCGTCGCGGATCGGCACCCTGGCGGTCACGGCGGACGAGCGGCAGCGCAGAAGCGGGCGATGGCAGTGTGTCAAGGCGAAAGCGCCGTCGCTTCAACTGCTTGCTGCCGAATGGCCAACCTGTTGCAAACCGGCTGCCAGACGCAGGACTGATTCTTGATGGTCGAATTTGCATAGCGTTTCATCTATGGTTGCAATCGGACATTCCAATTATTCAAGGCTCTGACCGGTGCCGATAATCGGCGCTGCAACCAGATAACTTCACCGAGAGGGAGAATGACAGATGGCATCGAAGAAATATGATGCGGGGGTCCAAGACTACGCCCTGACTTACTGGACGCCGGACTACGTGCCCCTGGACACCGATCTGCTGGCCTGCTTCAAGGTCGTGCCGCAGGAAGGGATCTCGCGCGAGGAAGCAGCGGCGGCTGTCGCGGCGGAATCTTCCACCGGGACTTGGACAACCGTCTGGACCGACTTGCTGACGGATATCGAGTTCTACAAGGGCAAGGCCTACCGCATTGAGGACGTCCCGGGCGACAAGGATGCGTTCTACGCCTTCGTCGCGTACCCGCTGGACCTGTTCGAGGAAGGCTCCGTCGTCAACGTTCTGACCTCTCTGGTAGGCAACGTCTTCGGCTTCAAGGCGGTTCGCTCCCTGCGCCTTGAAGATCTGCGCTTCCCCATTGCCTACATCAAGACCTGCATGGGTCCTCCGCACGGCATCCAGCTCGAGCGGGACAAGCTGAACAAGTACGGTCGCCCGATGCTCGGCGCCACGATCAAGCCCAAGCTCGGTCTGTCGGCCAAGAACTACGGCCGCGCCGTCTACGAATGTCTGCGTGGTGGTCTGGACCTGACCAAGGACGACGAGAACGTCAACTCCCAGCCGTTCATGCGCTGGCAGAACCGCTTCGAGTTCGTCGCCATGGCGATTGACAAGGCGCAGCAGGAAACCGGCGAATCCAAGGGCCACTACCTGAACGTGACCGCCGCCACGCCGGAAGACATGTACGAGCGCGCCGAGTTCGCCAAGGAACTGGGCATGCCGATCATCATGCACGACTTCCTGACCGCCGGCTTCACCGCCAACACCGGTCTGGCGAAGTGGTGCCGCAAGAACGGCGTTCTGCTGCACATCCACCGCGCCATGCACGCGGTAATCGACCGCAACCCGCGTCACGGTATCCACTTCCGCGTACTCGCCAAGTGTCTGCGTCTGTCAGGCGGTGACCACCTGCACACCGGTACCGTCGTGGGCAAGCTCGAGGGCGATCGCGCCTCGACGCTGGGCTTCGTCGACCAGCTGCGTGAAGCCTATGTGCCGGAAGACCGTTCGCGCGGCATCTTCTTCGATCAGGACTGGGGTTCACTCCCGGGCGTCATGGCGGTTGCTTCCGGTGGTATCCACGTCTGGCACATGCCGGCACTGGTCACCATCTTCGGTGACGATTCCGTCCTGCAGTTCGGTGGTGGTACGCAGGGTCACCCCTGGGGCAACGCCGCGGGCGCCGCAGCCAACCGGGTCGCGCTGGAAGCCAGCGTCAAGGCGCGCAACGAAGGCCGCGACATCGAGCGCGAGGGTGGCGACATCCTTCGCGAGGCCGCGAAGAACAGCCCCGAGCTGGCCATCGCCCTGGAAACCTGGAAGGAAATCAAGTTCGAGTTCGACACCGTCGACAAGCTCGATGCCTGATCTTTCCTAATCCCAATCGACGAATTCATATCGAGGAGATTCAAGCATGGCCACGCCAAGCACTATGGGTGACTACCGCACCAAATTCACCATGGAAACCTTCTCTTTCCTGCCGCCGCTGACGCAGGACGAGATCTACGACCAGGTGGCATACATCATCGCCCAGGGCTGGACCCCGGCGGTCGAGCACGAAACCCCGGGCAACGCCACCCATCCCTACTGGCAGATGTGGAAGCTGCCGTTCTTCGGCATGGACAACCCCGACGAGCTGCTCGAGGAAGTCGAGTCCTGCCGTCGCAGCTACCCGGACCACATCATCCGGGTGATCGGCTACGACAACTACACGCAGTGCCAGGGGCACAACTTCGTCGTCTACGCACCGCGCATGTGATTGCAGCGTCACTCACCCATCGTTCTACGGAGGGTTAACGCATGAGCGTAACCAACAAGAAGCCCGCTGGGCGCGAGGCCGCCAAGGCGCGGCGTCAGCTCCAGGTCCACGGGCGTGCCGGGCGCAGCACCGGGTCGGCTTCGGCCGCCCCGGCGGCCGCGGCTCCGGCAGCCGGCGGTCGGGCGGCGGCGATGCAGGCGCGTCAGCGGCAGGTGGTCGGCAAGCGCGCCGCT
>JBKHDT010000031.1:0-25393 GCA_046541195.1 Halothiobacillaceae bacterium
ATAATGATGCGCGCGGTTTTCGTGCGGACGAGCCCCGACAGGTCGAATTCCGATCCTGGCGCGATTCGCCCAATCTGGCCCGGTTCATGCTTAGCTATCGCTCATCGCCAGCCTCGGGCCGGCAACAACTTCCAAAACCCAGACACGAATCCCCCTTCGGAGGTCAATAAATGTCCGTAGCAAACGTTCTCAAGATGATCGAGGAAAACGGCGTCCAGTTCGTCGATTATCGTTTCACAGATACCCGTGGCAAGCAGCAGCACGTCACCTACCCGGCCAGCCAGATCGACGAGGACGCGCTGGAGTCCGGTGCCATGTTCGACGGTTCCTCGATCGCCGGCTGGAAGGGCATCAATGCCTCGGACATGATTTTGATGCCCGATACCGAGTCGGCCCGAATGGACCCGTTCTCCGAGGAGCCGACCCTGATCCTGGTCTGCGACGTGATCGAGCCCGATACCATGCAGGGTTATTCGCGTGACCCGCGGTCCGTGGCCAAGCGTGCCGAGGCCTACCTGGCCAGCACCGGCATCGCGGACACGGCCTTCTTCGGACCGGAAAACGAGTTTTTCGTGTTCGAGGACGTGCGCTGGGGCGCCGACATGTCCGGCAGCTTCGTCAAGGTCGACTCCGCCGAAGCGCACTGGAACACCGAGCGTGTCTACGAAGACGGCAACATGGGGCACCGTCCGCGGGTCAAGGGCGGCTACTTCCCGGTTCCGCCGGTCGACTCCCTGCATGACATCCGTCAGGCGATGTGCCTGGTCCTCGAGGAGATGGGCCTGAAGGTCGAGGTCCACCACCACGAGGTTGCTACGGCGGGCCAGTGCGAGATCGGCGTGGCGTTCAACACGCTGGTCAAGAAGGCCGACGAGGTCCAGACCCTCAAGTACGTGATCCAGAACGTGGCGCACACCTATGGCAAGACGGCAACCTTCATGCCCAAGCCAATCGTGGGGGACAACGGTTCGGGCATGCATGTGCACCAGTCGCTGGCCAAGGACGGAAAGAACATGTTCTCCGGCGACGGTTATGCCGGTCTCTCGGAGACGGCGCTGTACTACATCGGCGGCATCATCAAGCACAGCCACGCGATCAACGCCTTCGCAAACCCGTCGACCAACAGCTACAAGCGCCTGGTTCCGCACTTTGAGGCGCCGGTCAAGCTGGCCTACTCGGCGCGCAACCGTTCCGCTTCCATCCGGATTCCGTTTGTGACCAACCCGAAGGCGCGCCGGATCGAGCTGCGCTATCCGGATTCCACCGCCAACCCGTACCTGGCCTTCGCAGCCATGATGATGGCCGGCCTGGACGGCATCCAGAACAAGATCCACCCCGGCGAGGCCGCAAGCAAGAATCTCTACGATCTGCCGCCGGAAGAGGAGAAGAACATTCCCGAAGTGGCCTTCTCTCTGGAGCAGGCGCTTGATGCGCTGGACAAGGACCGCGAGTTCCTGAAGAAGGGCGACGTGTTCTCGGACGAGTTCATCGATGCCTACATCGAGCTCAAGGGCGAGGACGTGCAGCGCATCCGCATGACCACGCATCCGGTCGAGTTCGACATGTACTACAGCCTCTGATCCGAGGCGCTGCCGGGAGACAGTTTCCGGCTGCAACAGCGCGGGGCGCCCCATTTCGGGGCGCCTTTTTCGTGCGGATGCCCGTGCAAGCGCGGGAATCGATCACCAGAAACGGTGGACGTTCGCCCCACGCCTGTTCAGGCTATGATGCAACACCCGCCCGGCGCGAAACCACCGGGCGGGCGTTGCCTTTCCCGGAGGAGCCGTGCATTGAAACGAGCAACCTGGTCCATTCTCATCCTCTGGCTGCTGCCAGGCACGGTGCCTGCCGAAACCATCTATCGCCTGATGGACGAGCAGGGCAACGTGACCTTCACCGACGAGCCGTTGCCCGGCGCGATGCCCGTGCAGGTCGATCCGACACCGCCCATGGAACTGGTCATCCCCAGCATCCCCGAACGCAAGGCAAGGCAGCAAGCCGATCAGCCCGAAAGTGGCGAATACAGCCGGCTGGCGATCGCCTCGCCCGCCGACGGCGCCACGATCGAGGCGCGTGTTGGGGGCGTGTTGATGATCGAGCTGGATATCGAGCCGCCACTTGCAGCCTCCGACCGGGTGACGATTTTCCTCGATGACACGCCGGTCGTTTCCGACACCTCCGGTACGCGTCACGCGGTCAGCTCCATCAGCCCGGGAAGTCACCAGATCCGCTTCGAAATCCGGCGCGGAGACGAAACCATCGCCCGAAGCCCCGCTCAGGCCTTCGAATTTGCTGCCCCCTGACCGACCACTAGCCCGCCGATACGTCGCCAGGCTGCCAGGCACGGGGCTGGTTCCGGGCAATCCTCCTGCATCGCACCCATCGATCCGCGCCTTGTTTCGGTGCGCAATGCCCGTGATGCACTACAATTGTGCGCGACTGGCCGGGGCAGGGCGCCTGCTTTTGGGCGCGACGATTCCTCGCGCCTGCCAGCGTGCGGCTGCAGGCCCCTTCGGTGCCCCGGGCATCCCTTGGTTCAAGTCTTGCTAAAGGTAATTGCTGCAAGGAAAACGCTGCACGGAGCCTCCGCGGCCTCCTGCAGCGATCCCCGGGCGGATCGGTGCCCGGCCCGGGCTTTGCGATCGACCGGCTTGGGCCCTGACGCGGCAGGGCAGCCGTGCCCGCACGGGCCGCTCTGCCGGGCCTGTCGGACATGGCCGGTCGAGGCGACCGGACACCGACTGCTGACCGGATCTGGAGCGCGCGTCGCGGATGGCGATCCCGCCTGACGCGAACGAGCGCCACCGACAGCCTGAAGCGGCCGGCAGGGCGGCAGGCCGGCGGTTGAATCCGGTGCGACGGCCCCGGAACGTCTCCGATCAAATCGGAGTCGCTTGTCCAAACCCTTGCTGCATTACCCGAACGGCGTCAGGTCATCGATGGAACTGTCCGAATCACACTCAATCACGATGCACGAGCGCCTGCTCGAGTGCCAGAATACAGCGGTTCTGCTGCTGGATGACGAGCTCGTGCCGCACTATCTCAATCCTGCGGCGGAGGCGCTGCTCTCGACCAGTGCCCAGAACGCGTACCGCCACGGGCTTTCGATCTGGCTCAACAGCAATCCTCGGCTCAAGCAGGCGCTCTGCGAGGCCCTGCAGACGGGCCAGGGCGCCACCCTGCGAGAATCCGCGCTGGTGATGCCGCACGGCGACGCCACCGCCACCGACTGCAGCGTCACCCCGGTGGAAGACGAGAAACTGGGCCTGTACCTGCTGCTGGAGATTGCGGACATCGACCGGCACCTGCGCATTGCCCGGGAAGATCAGCTCATCTCGCTTCACCAGACCACCCGGCAGCTGGTCCGGGGCCTGGCCCACGAGGTCAAGAACCCCCTGGGCGGTCTGCGCGGTGCCGCGCAGCTGCTTGATCGGGAGCTGACCGACCCGGCGCAGCGTGAGTACACGCGGATCATCCTGCACGAGACCGATCGGCTCCGCACGCTGGTCGACCGGATGCTCGGACCCAATACCCTGCCGCAAAAAGGCTGGGAAAACATCCACGAACCCCTGGAATACGTCCGACAGCTGCTTCGGGTCGAATGCGTGGAATCCGCCATCCGCATTCGCTGCGACTACGATCCGAGCATCCCGGAGGTGTGCATCGACACCGACCAGATCATCCAGGCCGTGCTGAACATCGCGCGCAATGCCGTGCAGGTGCTCGAAAGCACGCCCGAACCGCGCCTGCTGTTCCGAACCCGGGTATTGCGGCAGTTCACCCTCGGTCACACGGTCCACAAGCTCGTGGCCCGCATCGACATCGAGGACAACGGGCCCGGCATTCCCGAAGCGCTTCAGGAAAGCATCTTCTTTCCCATGGTTTCGGGTCGCCCGGACGGGACCGGCCTGGGCCTGTCGATTGCCCAGACGCTGATCGCACAGCATGGTGGACTGATCGAGTTCAAGTCCCGCCCCGGAGAAACCGTATTCACCCTGCTGCTACCCATTTCGACCGCCACGGAGTCCCAGCCATGAACCAGGCCTCGCTGAAACACCCCGAAGGCAATGCCGCGGGCTCGTCCCGCTGGCCCCATGACGAGACACTCTGGGTCATCGACGATGATCCTTCCATCCGGTGGGTGCTCGAGCGTGCCTTGGGCAAGGAGGGATTTCCCGTCGAGACGTTCGAGACGGCCAACGAGGCGCTGGAGCGGATCCAGGCGCAGCAGGAAGAGCCGGCGGCCATTCTCTGTGACATCCGCATGCCGGGCATGGACGGACTGGCGTTCATGAACCGGGTCAGCGAGGCACACCCGGACCTGCCCGTGATCATCATGACCGCGCACTCGGATCTCGACAGCACGGTCAACGCCTTCGAGGGCGGAGCCTTCGACTACCTGGCCAAGCCATTTGACGTCGACGAGGCGGTGGAACTGGCACGACGGGCTTGCGCGTCCAGAAAACCGCCGGCGCCTGCCGAGTCCCGGGAGCCCGCTCCCACCGCGGAGATCATCGGCAATGCTCCGGCCATGCAGGAGGTCTTTCGTGCCATCGGGCGCCTGTCGCGCTCGAACATCACGGTGCTCATCAACGGGGAGTCCGGCACGGGCAAGGAGCTGGTCGCACGCGCCCTGCACAATCACAGCCCCCGGCGAAACCAGCCGTTCATTGCCATCAATACCGCGGCGATACCCAAGGACCTGCTTGAATCGGAACTGTTCGGCCATGAAAAGGGCGCGTTTACCGGGGCTCAGGCCCAGCGGCGCGGGCGCTTCGAGCAGGCCGACGGTGGCACGCTCTTCCTCGACGAAATCGGCGACATGCCTTTCGACCTTCAGACCCGCCTGCTGCGTGTACTGGCGGACGGTCAGTTCTACCGGGTGGGTGGGCATATCCCGATCCGCGCGGACGTGCGGGTGATTGCCGCCACCCACCAGAAACTCGAGGAACGGGTGAAGCAGGGCCTGTTCCGGGAAGACCTGTTTCATCGACTCAATGTCATCCGGCTGCACCTGCCTTCGCTGCGGGAACGGCGCGAGGACATTCCCGCGCTGCTGGCGCATTTCATCGAACGGGCGGCGCAGGAACTTGGCGTCCCGTCCAAGGTGCTGTCCCCGGAAGTCAGTGCCTATCTTTCGGGACTGGACTGGCCCGGCAACGTCCGGCAGCTGGAAAATACCTGCCGCTGGCTGACCGTGATGGCACCTGGCAACGAGGTCGTCATGGACGACCTGCCTTCTGAACTGACCAGTCGCGATGAGGAAGGCGCCACGCCCAGGACCCCGGACTGGGAAGATTTGCTCAGACAGTGGGCACGGCTGCGCCTGGCCACGGGTGCACAGGACCTGCTGGACGAGGCGACGCCCCGCTTCGAGCGGGTCTTGCTGGAGGTCGCGCTCGAAAAGACCCGCGGCATGAAACAGGAAGCCGCCATCCTTCTGGGGTGGGGGCGCAACACCCTGACCCGGAAAATGAAGGAACTCGGAATGGACTGATGCCCGCCGGGGCGGGCGCGCAGCCAAAACCGCAGCCCGACTGTCCCCGACGCGGCCGGTTCAGCTCAGCTATGCGCATCACCCAGGGCGCGATACAGGATTTCGAAGCTGGGCAGCGCCGGATACGGGTCGGTGACCATCGGTTCAAGGCGGCTGTCGGGCCGGGCGATGGCCAGCAGGTGCCGGATTCCGAACCGGGCGGCGGCATCAAGCACGCTGAGATTGTCGTCGACCAGTACGGTCCGGTCCGGGTCGAAGGACTCGTCGCGGGCCAGGGACGACCAGAAACAGGCATCCTCCTTCGGGCAGCGATAATCGTGCGAGCTGATGATCCGGTCGACATGCTCGTCCAGAGCGGTGCGGGCGACCTTGAGGTTGATGCTGTCCCGATGGGCATTGGTCACGATCACCCGGCGCTTGCCCATGGTACCGGCACGTTCGAGAAACGCCGGGACCCAGGGATGCACGTCGATCAGGTGGGCGACCTCCTGCTTGAGCGACACGATATCGACCGCCAACTCCCGACACCAGTAGTCCAGGCAGTACCAGTCGAGCTTGCCGCGCAGGGCCTGGTAATCATCATGCAGGCGCTTTCGGGCCTGGGCCTCGGGCAAACCCGCGATCTCCCCGAATCGCCTCGGCAGGTGATCGAGCCAGAAATGGTTGTCGAAATGCAGATCAAGCAGCGTGCCATCCATATCCAGCAGGATGGTGTCGATATCCTGAAAATCGAAAGTTTCAAATGCGCTCATGGTCCGTGACGTGACTTGGTGGTACGCGTTATTCTAGGAGATCACTGCACGAATGCTTGAGATTTCCGGTTGGGGCATGGATGTTCCGGATGGCGTCCCGGGCCTTCGAATCACGATGGCGCGTGGCGCAGGCGGCTGGATCGCAAAGCCCTGCGCACGGTCTGATCGAACCCATCCCCGGGATGCAGGGGGATGCAGGATGCGATCGCGAACCTCGTGACCGGTACGCGAGTGGCCGCGAAGAACCGGATCATGACCTGTCCGGTTTCCAAGGGCGGGTCGGCACGAATCCAGACCCGCCGCTGCGTGGCTGCACGAAGTCATGGATGGCTTGGTGCAGGGTTGCCCAGGGCAGGCCGTCCCTGGATTGGCCTGCCAGAAAATGCTTGCCAGGTGCTCGACGTGACGCCCGACCCAGGGGCGGTGACACCTGGGTTCACCGACCACCAACCCGGTATCGACACCATGTCCATCCAGATTTTCCTGAACGGCGAACCCCGCGAACTGCCTGAAGGCACCTCGCTCAGGGACCTGATTCTCGAACTTGACCTCGAGGGCAAGCGCTATGCGATCGAGATTGACGCGGAAATTGCGCCACGTGCCGAACATGCGACCCGCATCCTGCGCGACGGTGAACGCGTCGAGGTGGTTCAGGCCATCGGTGGAGGCTGAACGATGATCCGGCGTTTCGCGCTCGCAGTCCTGCTTTCGGCCCTTTCGCTGACAGCACCCTGGGCCTCTGCCGGCGAGCCCCCGGCCGACGCGGTCGCCTCGGCCCATCCCCTCGCCACGCAGGCGGCTCTGGACATCCTCGCCGAGGGCGGCAATGCCTTCGACGCGGCCATTACCGCCACCGCCATGCTCGCCGTGGTCGAGCCCTACGGCTCCGGCCTTGGGGGTGGCGGGTTCTACCTGCTCCACCGGGCCGCGGATGGCCGCGACATCATGCTTGATGCCCGGGAAATCGCGCCACTGGATGCCGACTCGGACCTGTACCTGGACGAGGAGGGCGAGGTGATTCCACTGGCTTCCATGAACGGCGGCCTTGCCGCGGGCATCCCCGGCATTCCCGCCGCGCTGGTCAGGCTTGCCGATCACTACGGCAGGCTGCCGCTCTCGGCCACCCTGGCACCGGCGATCGAGGTGGCCCGGGAAGGCTTCGCCGTGACCGAAAGCTACCGACGCATGGCCGATTTTCGCGGTGATGCGATGCGCATGGATGCAGAAACCGCCCGGATCTTCCTGGCTGATGACGAAACACCCGAACTCGGTGCCCTCGTCCGCCAACCGGAACTGGCCGAAACGATGCAGACCCTGGCCGAGCAGGGGTTCGACGGCTTCTACACCGGCGAGATGGCGGACCGGCTGGTATCCGGTGTGCGCGCCGCGGGAGGCATCTGGAGGCGGGCCGATCTGGAACGCTACCGGGTCATCGAACGTGCGCCCCTGCGCGCCCGATTCGGCGACCAGGAACTGGTGACTGTCGGGCCGCCTTCTTCGGGCGGCGTGGCCCTGATCCAGATGCTGCGCATGCTTGAACCCCTCGCGGTCGAGGATCGCCCGGAAACCGAGCGCGTGCACCTGATTGCCGAAGCCATGCGCCGGGCCTACCGGGACCGGGCCCAGTACCTGGGCGACAGCGACTTTTACCCCGTCCCCGTTGATCGACTCACTTCGGCCGACTACGCCGCCGGGCTTCGCGCCGGCATTCATCCGGCGCGCGCCACGCCCAGCGACCTGCTGCCGCCGGTGCGCGTGGCGGACGAGGGTCCGCACACGACGCATTTTTCCATTCTCGACCGGGCAGGCAACCGTGTGTCCGCCACCCTGAGCATCAATTATCCCTTTGGTGCAGCCACCACCGTGCCGGGAACCGGAGTCCTGCTGAACAACGAGATGGATGATTTCGCGGCCAGACCGGGGCATCCCAACGCCTACGGACTGGTCGGAGCCGAGGCCAATGCCATCGAGCCGGGCAAGCGCCCACTGTCGAGCATGTCGCCGAGCTTTCTGGTCGGACCGGACCGGATCGCGATCCTCGGCACGCCCGGCGGCAGCCGGATCATCACCATGGTCCTGCAGGGGCTGATGTCCGCGCTGGCCGGTGACCCGGTGACTGACTGGGTCAGTGCGGCCCGTTTCCATCATCAGTACCTGCCGGACGAGTTGCTGATCGAACCGGCGGCACTGGCGCCCGAGACGATCAAGCAACTGGAAAGGATGGGCCACACCGTCCGCGAGGCCCCGGCCTGGGGCAACATGCAGGCGATCCTCTGGGAACGCGAGGCGAACCGGGTCACCGCGGCCAGTGATCCGCGCGTCGAAGGGACCGCGGACGTTCGCTGATGCTCAAGGCGATCGACCTGCCGGCCTGGCGGCTGCCCGCACCCCTGCGGCCCTTTCTGCTCGAGCGCGGCTCGCTCACCGATCGACTGGCCGGGTGTTGCCCCGAAAAAAAGATCCAGGTCCGGGTGCTGTTCGAGGGCTGGCAACAGACCCGTCTTTCGGAGAGTCACCAGCTGGGGCTGCCCGACCGGCGCGTCTGGGTGCGCGAGGTGCTGCTGCGCTGCGAAGACCAGGACTGGGTCCATGCCCGGTCGCTGATTCCCCCGCAGACATTCCACGCACTCAGGCGCCAGCTTTCGGAACTGGGAACCCGGCCCCTCGGGCAGCTGCTGTTCACCTGGCAGGGGCGGCGGGCAGGACCGATCCTGCTGTACCGTGACCGTGAAGGGTGCCCCGGGCGGATTTCCCGTTTCGTGCTTCGCGGCCAGCCGATGTGGGTCAGGGAGCGCTTCCTGCGCATTCCGGGCGAGCATTCATGCTAACCTGCCGGTCCGTTCACTGAATGTGGGCTATCAGAGGGTCGGCATGGATCTTTCCGAGTTCAAGACCGGTTTCGGTTATCTGAGCGGACAGTGGATCTGGATCACCCAGGTATTCCTGGTGATCCTCGTTTCCCTGATCCTGAATTTCAGTCAGGGCCGTCTGCTGCGCTACATTCATCGCAAGCTAGAGGCACGCGGCAGCCGATTGGCAGACGCGACCGTCGATGCGCTTAAAAAGCCCCTTACGCTGCTGATCTGGGTTCTGGGCCTGACCTTTGCCGGCGACATCATTCATGCCGAGACGGCAACATTGCTGTTCGAGGTCTCCGGCGACATCCGCAACGTCGGGGTCATCGTCAGCATCGCCTGGTTCCTGACACGCCTGATCCACAACACCGAAAAGGTGCTGGTCAAGCAAAGGCCGCGGCTCGGCGAGGCACAGATCGACGAGCATACGGCAGAAGCGATCGGCAAGATGCTCCGGCTGGCCGTGGTGATCACCGCCTCGCTGGTCATCCTCCAGACGCTGGGTTTTTCGGTTTCCGGCGTGCTCGCCTTCGGGGGGGTCGGCGGCATCGTCATTGGCTGGGCGGCCCGGGATTTCGTCTCCAATTTCTTTGGCGGCCTGACGATCTATCTGGACCGGCCCTTCCACACCGGTGACTGGATTCGCTCGCCGGACCGGAACATCGAGGGCACCGTCGAGGAAATCGGCTGGCGCCAGACCCGGATCCGAACCTTCGACAAGCGCCCCCTGTACGTGCCCAACTCGATCTTTTCGACCATTGCCCTGGAAAATCCCTCGCGGATGACCAACCGGCGGATCTTCGAGACCATCGGCATTCGCTACGCAGATCTGCCGAAAATGGACGCGATTACCGCCGAGGTGAAGCAAATGCTCATGGAACATCCTGAAATAGATACCAACGAAACCCTGTTCGTCAACTTCAACCAGTTCTCGGCTTCGTCGGTGGATTTCATCGTGTATACATTTACCAAGACCACTGCCTGGGTACCCTACCAGGAGATCAAGCAGGACATCCTGCTGAAGATCGCCCGGATCATCGCGGATCACGGCGCCGAGGTCGCCTTCCCGACGCGCACGCTGCATCTGAAACCCGGCGAACCGCAACATGCCGGGCTTGTGCAGGACTCGGACCGGGCCGAGCTCGAAAGGCTGGGCGCCAATCCGCAGGCCCCCGGGGCCTGACCCGGCCGGCATCCCTTCAACACCGGCCGCGACGACAAGTCTTACCATGAACAAGACCATCGACTCGAACCGCCGAACCGGCGTGGCCATGACGCTCGAACAGCGCCGGGAGGTGATGAAGCGGGTCACCCTGACGAGCATCCTGATCAATCTCGGCCTGTCGACGATCCAGGTGCTCGGCGGCCTGCTGGCCAATTCCCAGGCCCTGCTCGCCGATGGACTGCATACGCTTTCGGACATGATCAGCGATGCGGTCGTCTACCTCACGGCGCACCACGCCAATGCCCGGCCCGATGCCGACCACCCCTACGGACACCGGCGGTACGAAACGCTGGTTTCGATTCTGGTCGGGCTGATCCTGCTGAGCGTGGCATTCGGCATCAGCCTTGATGCGGCGCACAAGCTTCTCGCGGCCGAGACGGTAGCCGGCCCCGGTACCTGGGCGCTGGCGGTCGCCGTGCTTGCCATTGCAGCCAAGGAAGGCCTGTACCACTACACCATCCACGTGGCGCGACAGACACGCTCGCGCATGCTGCAGGCCAATGCCTGGCACCATCGTTCCGATGCGTTCTCCTCGATCATCGTGCTGATCGGCGTGGCCGGCGCGACGATCTTCGGCTTCGCCTATCTGGATGCCCTGGCAGCAATCCTGGTCTCGGGGATGCTGGCCCTGATGGGAGGCCGGATGATCTGGGCCAGCCTGCAGGAAGTGATGGAGACCGCACTGGATCCGGACAAGGTGCAGCATATCGCCGAGGTGATCCGGGACGTCGACGGCGTGGACGGGTTCCACCAGCTGCGCACTCGGCAGATGGGCGGCATGGCACTGGTCGACGTGCATATCCAGGTTGCACCCAAGATCAGTGTTTCCGAGGGGGATCACATTGCCGAGTCGGTCCGCTTCCATCTGATCGAGCAGGTCCCGGAGGTCGACGACGTGACCATCCACGTGGATACCGAGGATGACGAGGGGTGCGACCGGGGCCCCTGCCTGGAACTGCCCAGTCGCCGGCAGTTGCTCGTGCGGCTGGCCGAGAACTGGGAACACCAGTTGTTTCCGGTCGATCAGATCGGTGTCCTGGGGCTGCATTATGTGGATGGGAAAATCGAGCTGGACCTGAGCCTGCCGCTCAAGCTGTTCGACGACCTGGCCCAGGCCCGCGCGGGCGCGCAGGCCCTGCGCAGCTTCACCGAGACCCTCCCCGAAATCCGGCGGGTTGCCGTCTACCTGCGCTGAAGCGCCCAGCCTGACATTTCGCCTCACCCGGACCTCGCGCTGCCCTCGGCAGGTCGAGATCGCACGGATCGCGGCATCGCGCGATCTGGTGAACCGTGGCGCTCCAGGACAGGCGCGGGTGAACACCCTTCGACCACGCTCGTGATCCATCATGAAGGACAAGAACCGATGCCGAATGCCTTGCAGCCGACGTTGCCTGGCGTTCCGGGTACTGGCGTTCGGGGTGCTTCAGTCTGATCGGGCCGATCGGGCCGACGTGCTCAGCGGGCGGCTCCGTCAGTCGGCAAAACGGGCCACCACCGGAGCGTGATCCGAGGGCCTTTCCCACCCGCGGGGCTCGCGATCGATCCATGCCTGCGCGCAACGATCCGCCAGCGCCTTGGAGGCAAGTACCAGGTCGATGCGCAGGCCCCGGTTGCGGCGAAAACCGGCGGCACGGTAGTCCCACCAGGAAAAGGTTTGCTCGGGCTGCTCGAACAGCCGGAAGGTATCAACCAGCCCGAGATTGATCAGGCGCTGCAGCCGGCTTCGCTCGTCATCGCTGCAAAGCACCTTGCCCGCCCAGGCCTGCGGATCATGGACATCCCGGTCATCGGGTGCGATGTTGAAGTCACCCATGACAATCACCTGTTCGTGGGCAATCATTTCGGACGCGACCCAGCCATGCAGCGCATCAAGCCACTGGAGCTTGTAGGCAAACTTGTCCGAACCGACGGCCTCGCCGTTGACGACGTAGAGGTCGATCACGCGAACATTTCCGATGGTCGCGGCCATGACCCGACGCTGAGGGTCCTCGAAGCCGGGAATCTCGGTGACGACATCCCGCGGTTGCTCGCGCGAGATCAGGGCAACCCCGTTGTAGGTTTTCTGGCCGGAAGCCACGCAGTGCAGGCCCAGTTCCCGAAACGCGTCGATCGGCACGGCCTCGGTGGGCATCTTCAGTTCCTGCAGTCCCAGGATGTCGGTCCCGGAAGACTGCAGCCAGTCCAGGACCTGCGGCAGCCGGACCTTGAGCGAATTGACGTTCCAGGAAGCGACGGTAAGGGGCATCAGAAAGGCCATCCTCTCAGTTGGTTCATGTGCGCCAGCAGGGCCACAAGAACGGTCGCCAGGGCCCAGAGGCCCAGCCCGACCGCCATCTTGCGGCGAACCAGCGTCTTCTGGGGAATCGCCGACAGAATGAATGGCCGACCATCGTGCGGACGACGCATGATATTGATTCCCTGGTCGTTGGCGGTTTCGGAAATCATTTCCTTTTGCGCGGTGGCCGTGGCCAGTCTTCTGGCCATTTCCCACTCGCGCTCGTCGATCCGGCCATCTCCATCCAGATCAAAACGCTTCATCTGCCCGGGATCGTTCTTCCAGTCCGCTAGCAGCGTCCGGATCCGTTCGTTTCGCTCCGAGGCGATGTCCTGGTACGAGGTCGAGAATTCTCCGATCGCGTAAAGCGGTTCGTGCTCGCGGATCAGCCGTTCCGTGTACCGGTAACTGCGCCCAAAAAACAGCCGCGCCCCGGCAACGCCCGGTGCCGGCCGCGGGGAAGACCCGTACCAGACCCGCCGGTACGCCGGATAGGTCCGCGCTCCATTGGGCAGGATCAGCGCCTCCCCGGTACCGTCGTCGATCGCGATCGGCTCGCCGCTGATGACACGCTCGACTTCCACCCAGCGCGTCCGGGTCCCGTTCCTGGTATGAACCTGTTCCCGTCTTTCGACGCGGGCGTCATACCAGACACACTCGTATCCCGACAGAGGCGCGAGCAGCAGTTCATTGCCCGCGGCGCGCGCCGTCCCCTCCAGCTCGACATACCCCTGGGCCGCCGAACGGATGCGCGACGTCGGGGTATCCATAATGACCCGGGCACGCAGGATCGAACGAAGACCGAAAACAAAGGCCACCAGGCACATCAGTCCCGTGATCGCAAAAACCCAGGGATACTCCCCCGGGCTCAGTTCAAGAATCAGTTGGCGAAGGTGTTCCATCATGATCCGTTCCCTCGCGGGGACCTGGATGAACGAGCTCCATCCATCGGGTGCCGCGAAAGGCGTTGTGGTCAAGCCACCCGGAGTCAGGTGTCCCGAACCGCTCCTTTACTCGAAGACGTGTCCTCCAGGCGGACACGAACCAGGAGACGGTTGCCCAGCACGATGAACAAGGGAAGAAACAGCAACCAGGGAAGCCACAACAAATGCCGCCAGGGGTTCGCTACCCAGAGCATCCCTGCCAGAAAGGCAATGCCCACCAACCAGAAGATCACGACCAGCTGCCACATCAGAAGCCGTTCTCGCGGCCCGCGCGTAGACGTGATGCTTTTTAACGAGCCGTAGATGCCCCCGGCCAGACCAATCAGGCCACCCACCAGAGCACCCACGGTTGCGGCATCCATGCCCCTGTTTTCCGAATCAGGCACCAAAGAGACTGCGCACATCCACATCCCGGGTTTCGGACTCGGCGAACTCCAGCAGGCTGAAGGGCTTGAAGCCGAACATCCTGGCCACGATGACGTCCGGGAACTGCTCGATGCGCACGTTGTTGGTGTTCACCGCCGCGTTGTAGTACTCGCGCCGATCGGCAATGGAATTCTCCAGCCCCGAGATTCGCTGCTGAAGGTGCTGGAAGGTGCTGTCGGCCTTGAGATCGGGATAGGCCTCCGCCACGGCAAACAGGTTGCCAAGCCCCAGCCGCAGCGAGGACTCGGCCTGTCCGAGCTGATCGACATTGCCGGATGCCTGGGCTGCGGAAACGGCAGCCCGGGCCTTCATGACACGCTCCAGGGTTTCCTGTTCGTACTTCATGTATTGGCGCGCCGTCTCGACCAGCTTGGGCAACTCGTCGTGACGCTGCTTGAGCAGCACATCGATGTTCGACCAGGCCTGGCTGACGTTGTGCTTGATATTGACCAGGGCGTTGTAGATGACGATCCCGTAAACCGAGACCACAACCAGCAGGAAAAGGAAAACGGCCAGACCCACGTTCATGGAGACCCTCCGGAATGATTCACAACCAATGGGCCCGGCACAGGACCGGGGTATCCGTGATCACACGTCGATATTAGTTGCCGAAAGCGCGTGCCGCTCGATGAATTCGCGACGCGGTTCGACCAGATCGCCCATCAGGGTGGTAAAGATCTCGTCGGCGGCCACGGCGTCCTCGATGCGCACGCGCAGCATTCGGCGTGTCTCGGGATTCATGGTGGTTTCCCAGAGCTGTTCGGGGTTCATCTCACCCAGACCCTTGTAACGCTGTATGCCCAGACCGCGGCGCCCTTCGTTCATCAACCAGTCGATGGCCTGCTCGAACCGGTCGATTTCCAGGAAGCGCTCGCCGCGCTGGACGCGTGCGCCCGGACCAATCAGGCCATCGAGTTGCTCGGCGATGCGGGCGATCTGCCGATATTCGCCGGTCCGGAAGAAATCACGGGGAATCACGGTTTCGTGGGCCACGCCGTGCTGGGTTCGCGTAACCTGAAGCTGGCGCTGTTCGTCGAGCTCGACCAGGTTGGCCGCATAGCTCACTCCGGCGTCGGCCTGGGCGGTCAGTGCCGAGTTGTAACGGACCAGCCAGCCTTCCACTGCCAACGAGTCGTCGAGCAGGTCACCATCGAGTGGCGGCACCTCGATCAGCGCACGGATAATCCGGGACTCGAAACGGTGAACAAGCCGATCGATGATTGCCATGGCGGACAGGTAATCCCGCGCAAGGGTTTCGAGTGAAGATTCGGAGATCGGCGGCGTATCGGCCCCGACCCGCAACTGGGCGCCATCGAGCGAGATCTGCAGCAGGTAGCTGCTCAGTGCCAGTTCGTCCTTGAGGTACTGCTCCTGCTTGCCCTTCTTGACCTTGTACAGCGGCGGCTGCGCGATATAGACATGGCCTCGCTCGACCAGCACCGCCATCTGACGGTAGAAGAAGGTCAGCAGCAGCGTTCGGATATGCGAGCCGTCCACGTCGGCGTCGGTCATGATGATGATGCGGTGGTAGCGCAACTTGTCCGGGTCGAACTCGTCCTTGCCGATGCCGCAGCCGAGCGCGGTGATCAGGGTGCCGACTTCCGCCGAGGAAAGCATCTTGTCGAAGCGGGCCTTCTCGACGTTCAGGATCTTGCCCTTGAGCGGCAGGATCGCCTGAGTACGCCGGTCCCGTCCCTGCTTGGCCGAGCCGCCCGCGGAATCACCCTCCACCAGGAACAGCTCGGACAGCGCCGGATCCTTTTCCTGGCAGTCGGCCAGCTTGCCCGGCAATCCGGCGATATCGAGCGCACCCTTGCGGCGGGTCATTTCGCGTGCCTTGCGGGCCGCCTCCCGCGCGCGGGCCGCCTCGATGATCTTGCCGGTGATGGCGTTGGCATCCTGGGGCTTTTCCTCGAGAAAGTCCGACAGGTACTCCGCAGCCAGCGCCTCGACGACCGTCTTGACCTCGGAGGAAACCAGCTTTTCCTTGGTCTGGGACGAAAACTTCGGGTCCGGCACCTTCACCGAGATCACTGCGGTCAGGCCTTCGCGCCAGTCCTCGCCGGTGGTGGCGACCTTGGCTTTCTTGAGGATGCCGTTGCGATCCATGTAGTCGTGCAGGGTCCGCGTCAGCGCGGTCCGAAAACCGGTCAGGTGTGTTCCGCCATCCCGCTGGGGGATGTTATTGGTGTAGCAGAACAGGTTTTCCTGGTACGAGTCGTTCCATTGCAGCGCGCATTCGACGGTGATGCCGTCACGTTCGCCCATGAAATAGATCGAGCTGGGATGAATCGGCGTCTTGCCCCGGTTGAGATGTTCGACAAAGGCCTTGATCCCACCCTCGTAGTGAAAGACGTCCTCCCGGCCGCTGGCCTCCTCGTGGAGGCGGATGCGGACCCCGGAGTTCAGGAAGGACAGCTCACGCAGGCGCTTGGCAAGAATGTCGTAATGAAATTCGACGTCCGAGAAAATGCTTGGGCTGGGCAGGAATCGAACCTGGGTTCCGGTACCTTCGGTGGGTCCGACTTCCTTCAGTGGGTACTGGGGCTCGCCGAGATGGTACTCCTGAACCCATCGACGACCGTTTCGCAGGATCGTCAGCTCAAGTCGATCGGAAAGCGCGTTGACCACCGAGACGCCGACACCGTGCAGGCCACCGGAAACCTTGTAGGAATTCTGGTCGAATTTGCCGCCTGCATGCAGCACGGTCATGATCACCTCGGCTGCAGACCGGCCCTCCTCGGGATGCATGTCGACCGGGATGCCACGACCATCATCGGTAACACTGACCGATCCGTCGGAATGGATGATGACATCCACCTGGTTGCAATGACCGGCCAGGGCCTCGTCGATCGCGTTGTCCACGACCTCGAAGACCATGTGGTGCAGGCCCGTGCCGTCATCGGTGTCCCCGATGTACATGCCCGGCCGCTTGCGGACCGCATCGAGTCCCTTGAGTACCTTGATGCTGGAGGAATCGTAATTCTCGGCGCTCATCGCTTTTCCTGTCTTGCTCATTGCCGGCCCCGCAACCGCCGATTTCAATCAGCAGCCGGGGCAAGGCCAACTTGGCAGTATATCAGCTTGCCCGGACCGTCGTGTCCTGCATCGTGATCCGCCCGGCTTCGGCCCGGTACATGGCATCAACGTGGGCCGCGATGGACTCGGGATCGACCGCGGTGACAAATGCCTGGTGACCGCTTTTTCCGAGCCATTCGACCAGGTAGCCGAAGTGGTGCGCATCAAGCTCCGAGGGCAAATCGTCAAAAAGCACCACCGCACTTCGGCCGTAGGTTTCCCGCCACAGCTGGAGCAAGGAGAGGGTCAGCATCGAAACCAGGATCTTGAGCTGTCCGCGAGAGGCGGTGGCCTGGGCCGGATGACCATTCATGCGCAGGAGCAGGTTGGCTCGATGGGGGCCGACCTGGGTAGAGGCCAGTTCCCGGTCACGGGGCCGTGCCTGTTCCAGCGCCTCGGCCAGGCTCAGGTCCCGCCGAAACCCCGGTTGATAGCGCAGGTCGAGCTCGGGCTGTCCGGGCAGCGTCTGGCCGATGCGTCTGAGTCGCGCTGCCAGCTCTTCGGCGAACCGCAACCGCTTGCGGTCGATCTGTTCCCCGGCTGTGACCAGGGATGATTCCCAGTGACGCTCGTCGGTTCCGGTTCTCAACGACGCGTTTCTCTGGCGCAGGGCGCGCACGTAACGCAGGCTCCAGTCCCCGAATTCCGCATCGGCATGGAATACCCCGCGGTCGAGAAACCGCCTTCGGTGATCGGGGCTGCCGGTGATCAGGGAATCACTGTCCGGATGCAGTGCCACCGCGGGCAGGTGACGGACGAAATCGCTCAGACGGGCGCAGGGATTGCCGTCCACGCGCAGTTGCAGCTGATCGCGGCAGCGTTCCATGCCGAGCCGGACAGGCAATCCGGTTTCGTCGCACAAACGGGCACTGACCGTTGCGCACCGTGCATCGTGGGCGATGTAGTGCTGGTTGGCCGTGGTCCGGAAGGACCGGCCGGCTGCGAGCAGGTGCAAGGCCTCGAGCAGGCTGGTCTTGCCCGCGCCATTGGCGCCGTGGATGCCATTGAGCCCCGGATGAAATGGCAGTTTCTGGGCCGCGAGGTTGCGAAGACCCGCGACCTGGAGCTGCTCGATGATCAAACCGGGTTCCGGATCAGAGCTTCATGGGCATCAGGACGTAACGGTCGGTGGTGCGTTGGTCTTCTGTGGGCTGTATCAGCGAACTGGTTTCGCTGTCGCGCAGGTGGAACATCACCGTCTCGCCCGAGATGGTGTTGAGGATGTCGAGCAGGTAGCGGATGTTGAAGCCCACATGAAAGACCGCGCCCTGGTAGTCGATCGGCAGTTCCTCGCGGGAGCTTTCCTGGTCGTTGTTGTGCGTCTCGATCAGCAGGGTGTCCTCGCCAAACGTGAAGCGTGCGCCCGGAAACTTGTCCTGCGAAAGGATGGTAGCCCGGGTCAGGGCATCCTTGAGTGCCAGTCGGTCGAGATTGAGGGAGACCTCGAATTCGCTGGGGATGACCCGTTCATAGTTGGGATAGCGTCCATCGATCAGTTTGGTGGTGAACAGCAGGTCACTGAAGGCGATCTGCATCTGGCGTCTGTCGATGCGGACATCCAGCATCTGTTCGCTCTGTTCATCGAGCAGGCGTCCGAGTTCGAGGATGGCCTTGCGCGGCACGATGAATTGGCTGGCCTCGTCGACATCCAGATCGATGCTTGCCTCGCTGAACGCCAGTCGATGCCCGTCGGTCGTTACGCAACGCAGGCTGTTGCGGTTGAGCTCGATCAGCATTCCGTTGAGGAAATATCGAACATCCTGCTGAGCCATCGACATGGCGGTGCGATCGATCAGTTGTCGAAGGGTCGACTCGGGCAGCCGGTAGTTGCGTGCATCCTCGGCCGGTTCCGGTGTCTGCGGAAAATCCTGCGGATCCATCGTGGCGAGCTTGAAGCGACTTCGGTTGATCCTGAGGTTCAGCCAGCCTTCTTCGAGCGAGCATTCGATCACGGCGTCCCGAGGTGCACTGCGCACGATGTCGTGAAGCTTGCGTGCATTGACGGTGGTGCGATTCGGTGCCTCGACCCGTGCTTCAACGGTGACAACCAGTTCAAGCTCCAGGTCGGTTCCGGTGATCGTCAGGCGATCGGTTCCGGCATCAAGAAGCACGTTGCCGAGAATCTGCATGGTCTGCTTGGTCTCGACGCCGCCAAGCACCTTTTGCAGGGCCGCGTGGAGGGTGTTTCGATCGATGGCGAATTTCATGGGTCGGTCCTGACTCAGTAAGGAACTAGGATTTAATTCTGTTTGTGATGTTGATGATTACGTCGGCCAGTTTCGGTGATCAAGCGACTTTTGCCCTTTGGATTCAGCAGCTTGATCGCTTGTCAACCGACAGGCTTTCCGGTCCGGCAGTTGTGGATCGGTTGTGGATCATTGTGGATGAAATTGTCCGGCCCCGGTTGTCACCGGGTTTTGCACAGTATAACCCTGAGGGTTATCCACCCGGTTGTCCCCAGCATCGGGTCCGATGCGCGGGACCTGCCCACCGCCGGATCAAGCCTTGCGTGCCTCAGGCGTTCAGCGTCCGCAGCAGGTTGACGTAATCGTCGTTGAATCGTGCGTCCGTTTCCCGCAGTTCGGCCACCTTGCGACAGGCGTGCAGAACCGTCGTATGGTCTCGTCCCCCGAAGGCCTCCCCGATCTCCGGGAGGCTGTGATTTGTCAGTTCCTTGGACAGCGCCATGGCGATCTGTCGCGGGCGTGCGATCGAGCGACTGCGCCGGGTGGACAGCAGTTCGTTGAGCTTGAGCTTGTAGTACTCCGCAACGGTCCGCTGGATGTTCTCGATGGTGACGAGCTTTTCCTGGGCGGCGATCAGGTCCTTCAGCGCCTCTCTGGTCGAATCGATGGTGATCGGTCTTCCGGTGAACTGGGCGGTGGCCATGACCCGGCGAAGGGCCCCTTCCAGTTCGCGAATGTTTGCCCTGATGCGCTTGGCAATGAAGAAGGCCACCTCGTCGGACAGGTCAATCTTGGCCTGTTCGGCCTTCTTCTGGAGGATTGCCACGCGGGTTTCCAGTTCCGGCGGCTCGACGGCGACGGTCAGCCCCCAGCCAAATCGAGACTTGAGCCGTTCCTCGAGTCCTTCGATCTCCTTGGGATAGCGATCGCAGGACATGATGATCTGCTGACCCTGTTCGACCAGGGCATTGAAGGTGTGGAAAAACTCCTCCTGCGAGCGCTCCTTGCCGGCGAAGAACTGGATGTCATCGATGAGCAGGGCGTTGACCGACCGGTAGAAGGACTTGAAATCCTCCATGGTCTGGTTGCGCAGTGCCGTGATCATTTCCTGAACGTACCGCTCGCTGTGCAGGTAGATCACGCGGGCATCCGGCGTCTTGTCGAGGATCTGGTTGCCGATCGCGTGCATCAGGTGGGTCTTGCCCAGGCCAACGCCCCCGTAGATGAACAGCGGGTTGTACCCGGTACCCGGGTTGTCGGCTACTTGCCGCGAGGCGGCGCGCGCCAGCTGGTTCGACTTGCCCTCGACGAAGTTCTCGAACAAAAAGTTGGGATTCAGGTTCGAGTTCGACTGACCGACCCGCCGTTCGACCGCCCCCGGTGCTTCGGGCCGCGATTCCCGCATCGATCCGGACGGATTGGTGATGGCAGCCGGCTGCCGGCTGCCGGTCGCGGGCGGCCGGTCGGTGCTGCCGACTTCGAACTGCACGACCAGGCTGGGGTCACCGGCACATTGCCGGGCGATCTCGACGATTCGAGGCTGGAAATTCTGCCGGATCCAGTCCAGGACGAACCGGTTGGGCGCAAGCAGACGCAGACAGTCGGGGTTCTCCTCGGCTTGCAGTGGCCGAATCCAGGTGTTCAGCTGCTGGTCCGTCAGCTCGACAGTCAGTTTTTCCAGGCATTGGGTCCAGATCGGCATGATGGCGACAGGGCTCGCGCTAAAGGTTGGCAAAGGGGGCCAAGGATAGCATGAAAGCGGGCGCGTTCCGGGTTGTGACCGCCCCACTTTTCCACAGCCGATGCACAAGATTCGCCCCGTTATTCGGTCCTTCAACAATCCCTCTGAAACCGTCACCGCGCGCTGGACTTTCGGCCATTGTGCTTGACGGCGGGATGGTGATCGCGTTAAATATCGCGCCCTTGATCCGTCGCGTAGCCACGGGCCACCTGTTCTCAGGTTGGTGTCGGGAGATGCGCTCAAACACAGAATTCTCGAAACGGTCGGTTTTGTCATGAAAAGAACATTTCAGCCCAGCAACATCCGTCGCAAGCGTACCCATGGCTTTCGCGCCCGGATGGCGACCCGTGGTGGTCGCGCGGTCATCAACGCCCGTCGTGCCAAGGGCCGCAAGCGGCTTTCAGCCTGAGGCGCGTGCCGGTCGGTGCCCTCGGTCTGGCCGGTTTTGGCCGGGACCGGCGCCTGCTGACACCCGAAGACTACCGCAGGGTTTTCTCTGCCAGGCAGCGGGTGTCTCAGGATGGATTGGCACTGGCCTGGTGTGAAAGCCCGGCAGCGCGGTCCCGTCTGGGCCTCGCGATCGCGAAAAGGCAGATTCGACGCGCTCACGAGCGCAACCGGATCAAGCGGATCGCGCGCGAGGCCTTTCGTGCGCGTGCGCGTAAACTCCCGCCGGTCGATCTGGTGCTGATGGCGCACACGCAGGTGGAGCAGCTGGACGGGCGCGCCTTGCGGCAGGCTCTTGACGAGCTGCTCGATCGGGTGTCCATAAAGTTCGACCGGCAGGTCGCTTCCCCGAAAAGCTAGGAGGCCCCGACACGCGGCATCTCGTTCAGGGCCTGCTCTGCACGAAAGCGGGTCTTGCCGTGCAGGGTCATGGAAGTCCTGCAGCGCCGTGGTACAGGCCATTGAATCGCGAAAGCGCGGGCCGGGCCTGCCGGCCCATGCGTCCCTGCAGGAAGCCACGGAGGGCTTCTGCAGAGTTTCCTTAAAATCAACTCAAGCCGAAAGTCCCGCTCATGGATACCCGTCGCCTGATTCTGCTCGTTTCACTCGCCTTCGTTCTGGTCCTTCTGTGGCAGGCGTGGATGGAAGACCAGCGCCAGCGCGCCATGCCGGTTGATCCGGCCACGGAGCAGGCAGCCGATCGCCCCGCCGACGTGCCAACTGCGGCGCCGACGGGGGCCGACATGCCCGACATGCCGAAGGCGGATGCCGAATCAGGGGCACAGGACGGCAGCGCGGCTGGCTCGATCAGCGTGCGTACGGATGTTCTGGATCTGAGAATCAGCACGCGAGGCGGGGTGCTTCACCAGGCTGACCTGCTGGATTACCCGGTTCGCCTTGATCAGCCTGACACCCCGGTCCGGCTGCTGACCGACGGGCGCGGCAAGCGGTACGTGGCGCAGTCTGGCCTGCAATCGTCCAGCGGGCCGGCGCCGACTCATCATGCCGAATACCGCGCCGAGGGTTCGGAATACCGGCTTGAGGAAGGACAGGATGTGCTTTCTGTCCCCATGGCGTGGGAAGAGGACGGGCTGCGGGTCACCAAGACCTACCACTTCGAGCGGGGCAGCTACGTGGTGCGCGTGACGCACGAGGTCGAGAACCTGCGGGATGAGGCCTGGACGGGTAACCAGTACCGCCAGCTGCAGCGTACGTCGGTCGAAGACGGCATGCGGCTGGTCTACACCTACACGGGTGGCGTGTACGCAGGCGATGTGCCGGGGACGGGGGATCGGGTCAACTACGAGAAGCTCACGTTCTCGGAAATGGCCAAGTCACCGCTCTCGCGTGATCTGACCAACGGCTGGGTCGCCATGATTCAGCATTACTTCCTGTCTGCCTGGGCGCCCCGCGCCGACGAAGTCAATCACTACTACACGCTGACAACGTCGGGCACGCCGGCTTTGTATGCGCTGGGCATCGCCTCGCCGGAGCGGACGGTCGCGCCGGGAGCGCAGGATCGCTTCGAGTCGGTCCTGTATATCGGACCGAAGATCCAGGAGAACCTCGAACCCCTGGCGCAGGGCCTTGAGCTGACGGTCGATTTCGGGATCTTCACCTTTATTGCCAAGCCGATCTTCTGGTTGCTCAAGCTGTTCCATGACTGGGTCGGCAACTGGGGCTGGGCCATCGTGATGGTCACGATCGTGATCAAGCTGATTTTCCTGTGGCCCTCGGCAATCAGCTACCGGTCGATGGCCAGGATGCGCACTCTGACGCCCAAGCTCAAGGCGCTGAAGGAGCGTTACGCCGAGGATCGGCAGAAGCTCTCCCAGGAGATGATGAAGCTCTACCAGAAGGAGAAGATCAATCCGCTTGGCGGCTGTCTGCCGATTCTCATCCAGATTCCGGTGTTCATCGCCCTGTACTGGGTGCTGGTCGAATCGGTGGAACTGCGCCACGCCGAGTGGATCTTCTGGATCAAGGATCTCACGGCAATGGATCCTTACTTCGTGCTGCCGGTGCTGATGGGGCTGTCGATGTGGGCGCAGCAGAAGCTCAATCCCACGCCGATGGACCCCATGCAGCAGAAGATCTTTACCTGGCTGCCGGTGGTGTTCACGATATTTTTCGCCTTCTTCCCGGCGGGGCTGGTGCTGTACTGGCTGGTCAACAACCTGCTTTCCATTGCCCAGCAGTACCTCATCACGCGCAGGATCGAACGGGAAGTAGCGGCCAAAAAGGCCTGACAGGCGGGCTGTCAGGCCCGCTGGAAGGGCGCTGGAAGGGACGGGACGGCCTGCCGGTGTTATTCGCGTTTTTTAAAGCGCGGTACCAGGCCTTGTATGGCTCGGTGCGCTTGCATCAGGGGTGAGTCGAAGTCCTCGCCCGCCCGGCCGATCCCGGGCCGTGGAAGGCCCGGGCTGTCCGGTGGGCTATCCATGCCCCGATCGGGAATCCGAAGCATTCGAGCAGCGATTCCCCTTTCATCGCGGATCGTGGCAAATGTCCCTTACCCGGCGCGGCCCGGTCCGGCCACGAACTGATGTCGGCGCGGGCGCGTGTCCCGGGCTTGTGGCAGGTGCCGGGTCCGGAATTGTTGCGGGAGCCCCAGACCGATGTCCGATACCGAAGAAACCATCGCGGCCATCGCGACCGCGCCAGGCCGCGGGGGCGTGGGGATCGTGCGGGTTTCCGGCGCATTGGTGCCGGATATCGCGCGGGTGATGCTCGGCAAACTGCCCCCGCCCCGGTATGCGCATTACGGGCCGTTCCGTGATGGCGAAGGCACTGTGCTCGATGACGGCATCGCACTGTATTTTCGCGGCCCGAATTCCTACACCGGCGAGGACACCCTCGAACTCCAGGGTCATGGCGGCCCGGTCGTGCTGGACTCTGTCCTTCAGGCAGTGCTCGGGCTGGGGGCACGGATGGCCCGGCCGGGTGAATTCACAGAGCGTGCGTTTCTCAACGATCGACTTGACCTGGCCCAGGCAGAGGCCGTTGCCGACCTGATCGACGCCGGCAGCGTTGCGGCCGCCCGCGCGGCCACCCGTGCCCTGGCCGGGGCTTTTTCCGAGCGCGTGACGGCAGTGACCGAGGCCTTGATTGGGCTGCGGATGTACATCGAATCAGCGCTGGATTTTCCCGAGGAAGAAATCGACTTTCTCGCCGACCAGGCGCTGGCAGACCGGCATGACGCGTTGCTGGACCGGCTCGACGGGCTCCTGGCCGGCGCCGGGCGGGGCGTGCTGCTGCGCGAGGGCATGCACGTGACGATTGCCGGGCGACCCAATGCGGGCAAGTCGAGCCTGCTCAACCGCCTGGCCGAACGGGATCACGCGATCGTGACCGACATTCCCGGCACCACGCGGGACGTGTTGCGTGCCGAGATCCAGATCGACGGCCTGCCCGTACACATGATCGATACGGCCGGACTGCGCGAGTCGGATGATCCGGTCGAACAGGAAGGCATCCGGCGGGCATGGAACGAGATCGCCCGCGCCGATGTGGTCATCCTGATGGTGGATGATCGCGTCGGTGTCACCGACGAGGACCAGGCGACATTGTCGTCGTTGCCCGATTGTCCGCGGATCGTGCTGCACAACAAGATCGACCTCAGCGGTCGTGTCGCCGGATGGATGGACGCCAGTCGGGAAACCCTGGCCGTCAGCGTCAAGGCCGACCGCGGCCTGGAACTGTTGCGTGCCCGGCTCAAGGAACTGGTCGGTTACCGGGAGGACGAGACCAGCGAGTTCATCGCCCGTCGCCGGCATCTCGAAGCCCTCGAGGAGGCCCGGGATGAAGTGCGGGCCGCCCGCGTGGCCCTGACCGAGATCGGGGCCGGAGAACTGGCTGCTGAATCGCTTCGGCGGGCGCAGCAGGCGATGGACCGGATTACCGGCCGGTTTACCGCCGATGATCTGCTCGGTCGGATCTTCAGTTCCTTCTGCATCGGCAAGTAGGA
>JBKHDT010000032.1:0-25256 GCA_046541195.1 Halothiobacillaceae bacterium
GCAATAAGTTTGATGCTTGGAGCGCAAGCGTTGGCTTCAAGATGGACGGCCTGACGATCGATGCAGCCTTCGAGCAGCACAACACCGCTTCTCGCGCCATGGGCGACAAGTCCACGGAAACCGGCTACCGTCTCGGTGCAGGCTACAGCTTCTCCGGCTTCAAGGTGGTGGGTATCTACCAGCGTCTTGAGAACGTTGGTTTCAGCGACGACAGCGCCAATATGTTTGGTATCGGCGGCGCCTACACCTTCGGTCAGAGCACCATCAAGGGTCAGTTCTACGACGCGGGCACCAAGCACAGCAAGGACGGTGGTCAGCTCTGGGCTCTTGGCTATGACTACAAGCTGAGCAAGCAGACCAAGCTGTATGGTCAGTATGCCTATGCCAGCAACGACGACCTGGCCAAAAGCTTCGTTGCAGGCGCCAACGGCGGTCACGGCGAGAATGCCTCCTTCGACGGCGAACCCGGTGGTGACAACGGCATCTTCTCTATCGGTGTCGTACACAGCTTCTGATCCTGACATTCAGATCAGGAAGTCATCAAAAGGCGCCTTCGGGCGCCTTTTTTGTTTGTTGCCTGCCGCTTGCCCCGGGCGGTTACCGAGACGTGACGGGAAACCTGGCTGATGTCGGTCGGAATGCCGGGCCGGGCCACCGCCTGATTCGCGCGGCGGAAGACCGCGATCAGCCCAGTGCGGCTCTGGCGGCGTCCACGGCTGCCCGGTGCGCTTCAAGGATGCGCGCACGACGCAACTTGAGCGTCGGCGTCAACAGGCCGTTGTCGACCGTCCAGGGCTCGTCGGTCACGATGACCCGGCGGACCCGGGCATGACGCGGAAACCCGGACAGCCGGGCATTGAGACGCGCCTGCCAGGCCTTCTGGTCTGACGGATCCGCCACGTCGGCTTCGCGATCCGGCACCACCAGCGCGATCAGGCCGGGCATTCCCTCGCCCACCAGCATTACCTGGTCCACCCAGTGATCCTGACCGATCGCCAGTTCCAGATCCGCCGGCGGGACCTTCTGCCCCGAGGAGAGCACGATCAGCTCCTTGAGGCGACCGGTGATCCGCACGTGGCCGTCCGCGTCGATCTCGCAAAGATCGCCGGTATGCAGCCACCCTTCCTCGTCAATCGCGCGGGCGGTGTCGTCTGGTCGCTGCCAGTAGCCTTGCGTGACATTCGGCCCGCGCACCCACAGCTCACCGGACTCGGCCCGGCGCACGGACACCCCGGGCAGGGCGGGACCGACGCTGCCCGGCCGGTTGCTCTCCGGCCGGTTGACACAAATCACGGGGCTGGCCTCGGTCAGCCCGTAGCCTTGCAGCAGCGGCATCCCCAGCGCGATCAATCGCTCGGCCAGTTCCGCCTGCAGGGGCGCCCCGCCGCTGATCGCCAGGCGCAGGGCACCACCGAAACGCGCCATGATACGCCGCCCGACCAGGCGCTGCGTAAGCGGCTCGACCAGCCGCGGCAACCACGGTGCCGACTCGCCCCGCCGGTGGGCCGCGCCGGCCCGGCCCGCCGTCAGCGCCAGATCAAACAGCGCGCGCCGGAGCGGGTGGGACTGGGCCACCGTCACCTCAAGTCGCCTCCAGGCCCGTTCGTAGAGTCGGGGCACACCGATCAGCACCGTGGGCCGCTGCAGTCGCATGTCCTCGCCCAGATGCTGGACCGAGCGCGCAAAGTACACGGTCGCGCCGGTGACCATCGACAGGTACAGGCCGGCGGTCCGCTCCAGCGTGTGCGTCAGGGGCAGAATGGAAAGAAAGCGGTCCCGATGGTCGATGGGCGCCAGCGAGGCCGCCGCCTCCACGTTGGAGAGTATGTTTCCGTGGGTCAGCATGACCCCCTTGGGCCGGCCGGTGGTGCCGGAAGTGAAGGCCAGCGTGGCCAGATCATCCCGGCTCGCGAGCGCGACCGGGTCTCCCAGCCGGGCATGGAGCCAGCGCGTCAGCGTGCAGACGTAACCGGAAGGGTCCGCCCCGTCGGCCTTCTGCGCCGAGCCATCCAGGCAGACCGTACGCACCAGGCTGTCCGGCACGCCCACTTCCCAGAGCGCCTGCCACCAGCGCCACTGCCCGACGACCAGCAGTCGCGCCGAGGTTTCTTCGAGAATGTGCGCGGCGTTTTCGGGGCGGTCATCGACGTACAGAGGCACGGTCACCAGCCCCAGTCCCAGCGCAGCCAGGTCGAAGGCGACCCAGTCCGGACCGTTGCGCGCCATGATCGCGACCCGGTCCCCGCAGACCAGCCCTTCGGCCTTCATGGCATCCTGCCAGCGTCCGACCTCCAGGCGCATGTCCGCGCGACTGACCGTTTTCCAGCGCCCTGCCCGGTCATCATGCCAGACATACGCGGTCCGGTCGGGCCATTTGTCCACCTGACTCAGAAAACGCGCTGTCAGACTGTCGGCAGGGTCCACCACTCTGGTCTCGTTCATCTGGATCCTCCTGGATTCATCGGGCAAAGGCAGGGGCCTGCGACCTCGCGCACGTGACATTGCGGGCAGGCCGGCGAACCTCCCGGCGCCGGACGACCGCAGCGCCCCGGCCCCGGGAGCAATCCGATCCAATGCATAACGGACAGACGTACCGGCAATACATCCCTGGGACAGTCTGCCCGAATGCCAGGCGGCCCACGCGGGGCATGGCAGCCCTGCCGCGTCATGGCGCAAGCCATTGAAGCGCACGGCACGGGCCGGGCATGTGCCGGCCCCGGCGCGACTGCACCAAGCCCCGGAAGGCTTCGCGCAGAATTCCCTTAGCGGTGATCATAGCAGCCTAACACGGGCCAATGCGGCGTCCGGATTGGAGAAGCCTCCCGGATCGGCGACAATGTGCGGCCGCAAATCCACCCCGGTGCCCCGACACCGGATCGCAGGAAAAGAACCCGACCGATGTCCCAGTCCAGCCACGCTGAACAGACGGCAAGACGCCGCACCTTCGCCATCATCTCCCACCCGGACGCCGGCAAGACCACGATCACCGAGAAGCTGCTGCTTTTCGGCGGCGCAATCCAGCTTGCCGGCACGGTCAAGGGACGCAAGGCCGCGCGGCATGCCACTTCCGACTGGATGGCCATGGAACAGCAGCGCGGGATTTCCGTGACCTCGTCGGTGATGCAGTTCCCCTACCGGGACCGGATCGTCAACCTGCTGGACACCCCCGGTCACGAGGACTTCTCGGAAGACACCTATCGTGTCCTGACCGCGGTGGACTCGGCGCTGATGGTCATCGACAGCGCCAAGGGGGTCGAGGAGCGGACCGTCAAGCTCATGGACGTCTGCCGCCTGCGCGACACGCCGATCATGACCTTCATCAACAAGCTGGACCGGGAGGGACGGGACCCGCTGGAACTGCTGGACGAGGTCGAGACGGTCCTGAAGATCGACTGTGCCCCCATGACCTGGCCGATCGGCATGGGCAAGGGCTTTCTCGGCATCTACCATCTTGCCGAGGACCGGGTCTATCTGTTCCGCGGCGACCGTGACGCCGAGGGGGCCACCGCGATCGACGGCCTCGACAACCCGGTGCTGGACGAAATGCTTGGCAGCCGGGCCGACGACCTGCGCATGGAAATCGAACTGGTCCGGGGTGCCAGCCACTCCTTCGACCACGAGGCCTACCTGGCCGGGCGGCTGACGCCGGTTTACTTCGGATCGGCCATGAACAACTTCGGCGTCCAGGCCCTGCTCGACGGCTTTGTCGCCTACGCGCCGCCACCGCAGGCACGCGAGACCACCGAGCGCACCGTCGCCCCGGAGGAGCCGGCCTTCTCCGGGTTCGTGTTCAAGATCCAGGCCAACATGGACCCGCAGCACCGGGACCGGATCGCGTTTCTTCGCGTCTGCTCCGGTCGCTGGCAGCGCGGGATGAAATCACGTCACGTGCGTCTGAAGCGCGACATCAAGATCCCCGATGCGCTGACCTTCATGGCCTCGGATCGCGAGCGACTGGAAGAAGCCTATCCCGGGGATATCATCGGCATCCATAACCACGGAACCATCCGGATCGGCGATACCTTCACGGAGGGCGAGGCCTTTGCCTTCACCGGCATCCCGAACTTCGCGCCGGAACTGTTCCGCCGCGCCCAGCTGAGGGACCCGCTGAAGATGAAGCAGCTGCAGAAGGGGCTGACGCAGCTGTGCGAGGAAGGGGCGACCCAGCTTTACCGACCGCTGGGCAACAACGACCTGATCCTGGGTGCGGTCGGCATCCTGCAGTTCGACGTGGTGGCCCAGCGCCTGAAGGACGAGTACAAGGTCGACTGCCGCTTCGAGCCCGTCAATGTCAACACCGCCCGCTGGGTCGAATGCGACGACGAGCGGAAACTGGCCGAGTTCGTTGACAAGAACCAGACCAACCTGGCCCGCGACCACGCCGGGGATCTGGTCTATATCGCCCCGACTCGGGTCAACCTGCAGATGACGCAGGAACGCTGGCCCGAGGTCAGGTTCCTGGCCACCCGGGAACATGGCGACTACCTGTCACAGTCGGATTGATCGCCGCGCGCGAATCCCTGCACGACACCCGCCCCAGGCCTGGACGAAAAAACCTGAGGTCGTCGGGCCGGAACTGCTGCCCACCATCCTGGGTGGCAGCTCGTCGGTCACTCGAGGTGCCGGTCAGGTTTCTTGTCCTCGTCACGCTCGCGGACCACTTCGCCCTCGATGATGACCCCGTCCCCGTCGTAGCGGCGGACGGAGGCGTCGCGCAGCAGGCTGCCCAGCCAGGCGGCAAGCATCCAGCGACGCAGCGGACCGATCAGCAGAAGCAGGCCGAGCGCGTCGGTGAGTGGCCCCGGGATGACCAGCATCACGCCGGCCAGGCCCATGGCCAGCATGTCCAGCGCCTGGCCGCCGGAGACGGCGCTTTCCTGCCGGGCCGCCTCGCGCATGGCCTGGTCCATGGTGCGCGGGCCATGCACGCGCAGAACCCAGACGCCGAGCACGCCGGTGGCAAGAATCCACAGCAGCGTCGCAATCAGCCCGAAAGCGGAGCCCATGGCAATCAGGCCCACCAGTTCGATGATCGGCAGGCCCAGCACGAATAAGGATAGCGTCGCTCTCATAAACAACCTTGAGTTGCACTTTGAATGGACGGTAGGCAAGTTGTGACCGATCGTTAGCGTCCTACAAAAGGACTGGCCAGACACGACCCGGACAGCCAGCTTGCGCGTACCCTCAACCCAAGGCTACAGGAATGGGCCCTGTCTGTGCCAGTGTGTTTTACTTACCCCACACGACGGGTGCGAACGATTTTCCAGGAGTCTGACATGACCGGAATCCGCGACGAGCAGGACCACGTGCTGGTGCTCTGCACCTACCCCGACCAGGAGGCTGCCCGGCCGGTGGCCGCCGATCTGGTCCGCAGCCGTCTGGCCGCCTGCGTGAACATGAGCACCCCGTTCCGGTCCATTTACGAATGGAAGGGTGAAATCCGCGAGGACGACGAGGTCCAGCTGACCATCAAGACCCGTCGTGACCGACTGTCAGACCTGGCGAGCCGCCTGCGTGCCGACCACCCCTACGAGCTGCCGGAAATCCTGGCCGTTCCGGTGGGCGGAGACGCCGACTTCCTGAACTGGATAGATCAATGCACGAGAATCGAATGATGCGCTACCCAATTTCTCGCGGGCCGTCCGTCTTGCTTGGCCTGCTGCTGTTGTGGTTCATGGGCACGGCCCATGCAGTGGACCTGCTCGAGCCGGAAGCGGCCTTCAAGGTCAGCGCCGAGGTGGTCGACGGGGAACGGGTCGAGGCCCGCTTCGAGGTCGCGGAGGACTACTATCTCTACCAGGATCGGCTGGGCGTCGAGGCCCTGACCGACGGCGTGACCGCCGGGCCCATGGAGCTGCCACCAGGCATCGAGAAGAACGACGAGTTCTTCGGCGACGTGGTGGTCTACAAGGAGGACTTCACCGCCACGGTGCCGCTGGAGGGGGCCAGCGGTTCTTCGGTGACCCTCAAGTTCGACATGCAGGGCTGCGCCGAGGCCGGCGTCTGCTACCCGCCGCAGTCGCAGACGGTTGAACTGGCCCTGCCGGCTGCCGCCGAGGCGGCCGAATCCGCGATGTCGGGACTGCGCGGGCTCGCCGACGAGATCGACAATGGCCTGCCCGTAGGCGATGCGGGCGGCGAGCCGCTCGATCCCGAGGTCGCCTTCCGGTCCGAGGCCCTTCTTGACGGGGACACGGTCCACCTGCGCTGGGAAATCGCGCCGGGATACTACATGTACCGCGATCGGGTGGAGGTCGGCCTGGTCGCCGAGGGCGCCTCGATCGGGCGGCCAGGCATCCCGGAGGGCGAGCGCAAGGATGACCCCAACTTCGGACTGATGTGGGTTTTCCATGACCAGATGGAAGCGACGGTCCCGATCAGCCGCAGCCCCGAAAACAACCAGGCCACGCTGGTCGTCAGTCATCAGGGTTGCGCGGACATGGGCCTGTGCTACCCGCCCATGGAAGAGGCCTGGGCCATCGACTTCAACGCCGGCACCATCGAACGGATGGAGTCGCTGCCCGACCCGGCACCGACACTGCGCGCGATCGCGGACTTCGGGACGGTCGGCACGGAAGACGGCGAGACCGTCGCCCCGGCAGTCACCGAACAGGCGCCTCCGCAGTCCGAGCAGGATGCCATTGTCGCGCAACTGGCCAGCGGCAACGTCTGGCTGGTGATCCTGACTTTCTTCGTCATCGGCCTGCTGCTGTCGCTGACGCCCTGCGTCTTCCCGATGATCCCGATCCTGGCGGGCATCATCGCCGGTCAGGGTGACCAGGTCACGATGCGCCGGGCATTCGTCATGTCGGTGGTCTACGTCCTGGCAATGGCGCTGACCTACACGGTGGCGGGCGTGCTGGCGGGCCTGTTCGGCGCCAACCTGCAGGCGACCTTCCAGAACCCCTGGATTCTGTCGGCCTTCGCGGCGATCTTCGTGGCCCTGGCGCTGTCGATGTTCGGCTTCTACGAACTGCAACTGCCCTCCAGCCTGCAAAGCCGGGTGATGGAGGTCCAGAACCGGCAGAAGGGCGGCACCCTCACCGGCGTGGCGGTGATGGGCTTCCTGTCCGCGCTGATTGTCGGCCCCTGCATGGCACCGCCACTGGCCGGCGCGCTGATCTACATCGGCCAGACCGGCGACGCGGTGCTGGGCGGCGCCGCCCTGTTTGCCATGAGCCTTGGCATGGGCGTGCTGCTGATCGCGGTCGGTACGCTGGGCGGCAAGTTCCTGCCACGCGCCGGCAACTGGATGAACGCCGTCAAGGCCGTATTCGGGGTACTGCTGCTCGGTGTCGCCATCTGGATGCTCGAGCGCATCCTGCCGGCTCCGGTGGTGCTGCTGATGTGGTCGGTTCTGGCGATCGTCTCCGCGATCTACATGGGCGCACTGGAACCGATCCGGGAAGGCGCATCGGGTTGGGTGCGCCTGTGGAAAGGTCTCGGCGTGATCCTGCTTCTGTGGGGCGCGTTGATGCTGGTAGCGGTCGGGGCCGGCGGCAAGGGCACGCCACTCACGCCGCTCGCCGGCCTCGGGGTCGGCGGCAGCGGCGGGGGCACCGAGGCCGCGGCCGAGCTGTCGTTTACCTACGTCGAGGACGAGGCCCAGCTTGAGGCCGAACTTGAGCAGGCCCGCGAACAGGGCCAGCCGGTGATGCTCGACTTCTACGCCGACTGGTGCGTCTCCTGCAAGGAAATGGAAAGCTTCACGTTTTCGGACCCTGAAGTCATCGCGGCCCTTGAGGGCGTGCGGCTGCTCAAGGCGGACGTGACCCGGAATACCGACGCCGACAAGGCCCTGCTCAAGCGGTACAACCTGTTCGGCCCGCCGGGCATCATCTTCTACGACGAGACCGGCGCCGAAGAGCCCGGCTACCGGGTGGTCGGTTTTATGCCTGCCGAACCTTTCCGTGAGCGAATCCGGGAAGCCATCGACCGATAGTGGCGATCACCCGAAAGCAAAATGCCCGAATGGGCGGCGATCTTCCCCGGATCGTCGCCCATTTTTAATGATCCCTTGCTTGACGTGGACAGTGCCCCCACCATCAGGCAAAATGTGCCGCATTCATGATGTGCCGCCGGGAGACCCCGGCGGGTTCGCACGTCTATCACCAGCATCCAGGGCGCGCATGGCATCGATTCTGCTGCTCAACGGTCCCAACCTGAATCTGCTCGGCCGGCGCGAACCGGACAAGTACGGGTCGATGCGGCTGCAGGAGATCGTCACGCGACTGCAGGAACGGGCCCGGGATGCGGGACACGAGCTGGACCACCTGCAGTCGAACGCCGAACACCTGCTGGTCGAGCGCATCCATGCCGCGGCCGACGACGGCACCCGGTGGATCATCATCAACCCCGCTGCCTTCACGCATACCAGTATCGCCCTGCGCGACGCCCTGCTTGGCGTTGCGCTGCCGTTTTTCGAGGTGCACCTGTCCAACGTCCACGCACGCGAGCCATTCCGGCACCATTCCTACCTTTCGGACGTGGCCTCCGGCGTTCTGGTCGGACTCGGGCCGATGGGCTACGAGCTCGCGCTGGAGGCCGTGATCCGGAACCTGGACGGTTCGCCGCATTGAACACCCCGTTTTCGGAGTACTCCCGATGGACATTCGCAAAGTCAAGAAGCTGATCGAACTGCTGGAAGAGTCCGGCGTGGCGGAGATCGAGATCCATGAGGGCGAGGAGTCGGTCCGCATCTCGCGCCACAACAGCCTTCCTCAGCCTCCCGCTTATCCGGCCCAGACCGTGGCCACGCCGCCCCAGGCTCCGGCACCGCAGGATGCGCCGGCATCAAGGACGAACGACGCCCCGGCGCCGAGCTCCGGGCATACCCTGCGATCCCCGATGGTGGGTACCTTCTACCGGGCCAGCTCACCGACTGCACGGCCCTTCGTGGAGATCGGTCAGCAGGTCAAGCAGGGAGACACCCTCTGCATCATCGAGGCCATGAAGATGTTCAACCAGATCGAGTCGGACGCATCCGGCACGGTGCGGGAGATCCTCGTCGAGAACGGGCAGCCGGTCGAGTTCGACCAGCCGCTGTTCATCATCGAGTGACGGGGTCACCATGACGATCAAGAAAGTCCTGATTGCCAACCGCGGCGAGGTGGCACTGCGCGTGCTGCGCGCCTGCCGGGAGATGGGCATCGAAACGGTCGCGGTACACTCGACCGCCGATCGCGACCTCAAGCATGTGCTCCTGGCGGACGAGTCGGTCTGCATCGGCGGTGATCGCTCGGCGGACAGCTATCTGAACATCCCGGCCATCATCGCGGCCGCCGAGGTCACCGACGCCGTCGCCATTCACCCCGGCTACGGTTTCCTCTCGGAGAACGCCGGCTTCGCCGAACAGGTCGAGCGTTCCGGGTTCATCTTCGTCGGGCCGACGGCAGACAGCATCCGGATGATGGGCGACAAGGTGACGGCCAAGGAGACCATGCGGGCCGCAGGCGTCCCCTGTGTGCCGGGGTCGGAGGGCGCTCTCGACGAGGACCCGGACACCAGCCTCCGACTGGCTCGCGAGATCGGCTACCCGGTCATCATCAAGGCTGCCGGCGGCGGCGGCGGCCGCGGGATGCGCGTGGTCCACACCGAGGCGCACCTGCTTAATGCCATCGAGATGACCCGGGCCGAGGCGCAGTCGGCGTTCGGCAATCCGCAGGTCTACATGGAAAAGTTCCTGGTCTGTCCGCGCCATATCGAGTTTCAGGTGCTGGCCGACACCCACGGCAACGCGATCCACCTCGGCGAGCGGGACTGTTCAGTCCAGCGACGCCACCAGAAGGTCGTCGAGGAGGCCCCCGCACCCGGAATTACCGAGGAACAGCGGGCGCGCATCGGCGAGGTCTGCGTCGCCGCCTGTCGTCGCATGGGCTACCGGGGCGCCGGCACATTCGAGTTCCTGTTCGAGAACGGCGAATTCTATTTCATCGAGATGAACACCCGGCTGCAGGTCGAGCACCCGGTAACCGAAATGATTACCGGCGTCGACCTGGTCAAGGAGCAGTTGCGCATTGCCGCCGGCGAACCGCTGCGCTTCAGCCAGTCCGACATCGTCCTGCGGGGCCACGCCATCGAGTGCCGCATCAACGCCGAGGACCCGCGCAAGTTCATCCCGAGTCCCGGCAGGGTGACCAACCTGCACTGGCCCGGCGGACCGGGGGTGCGCGTGGATTCGCATCTCTACAATGGCTACACGGTCCCGCCCTTCTACGACTCGATGATCGGCAAGCTCATCTGTCACGGCGAGGATCGCGAGGTCGCCATGGCCCGCTGCGCCGGCGCCCTTCAGGAAATGATCATCGAGGGCATCAGGACCAATATCGAACTGCACGGCGAACTGCTCAACGACCATGCCTTCCAGGCCGGCGGCGTCGATATCCACTACCTGCACAAGAAGTTGGGCCTGGACTGATGACGACGAGCCCGAACGGGTGGGTCCAGATGAGCGTGGCCGTCCCCCAGGCCCAGGTCGAGGCCGCCGAGGAAGCCCTGCTGGACGCCGGTGCCCTGTCCGTGACCCTGCTGGACACCGATGACGTGCCGGTGCTGGAACCGGCACCCGGGGAGACGCCGCTGTGGCCAAGCGTTCGGGTCGTCGGGCTGTTTGCAGCCGACCAGGATCCGGCCGCCGTCATGGGCTGCCTGCACGCGGCCCTGCCGGTACACCTGCTCGACAGCTTCGACTGGCAGGAGCTGCCCGAGCAGGACTGGACACGCAAGTGGATGGATGAATTCAAACCGCAGCGCTTTGGCGCACGGCTCTGGATCGTCCCGAGCTGGTCCACGCCACCAGATCCGTCAGCGGTCAACCTGCTGCTCGACCCGGGCCTGGCCTTCGGCACCGGCAATCACCCGACCACGGCGCTGTGCCTGAGCTGGCTGGAGTCCGGGATCGCCGGCGGCGAACGCGTGCTCGATTATGGCTGCGGCTCCGGGATTCTCGCGATCGCCGCGCTCAGGCTCGGTGCCGACCGCGCCCGCGGGGTCGACATCGACCCGCAGGCGCTGACAGCCACCGCCGACAATGCCGCCCTGAACGGCATCGAAGCCGGCAGACTGATCGCGACGCTGCCGGAGGGTCTGGCCGCCGACGAGGGATTCGACATCGTGGTGGCCAATATCCTGGCCAACCCGCTGATCGAACTGGCCGACACGCTGGCCGCCCACCTCCTGCCGGGCGGGCGGTTTGCCCTCTCCGGCGTGCTCAATGAACAGGCCGGGCAGGTCGCCGCAACCTATCGGGCGGCCGGGCTGGATATCGGGGGTATCGAGCACTCTGAGGACTGGGCCCTGATCCACGGTCGTCGAACCTGAACCCACGAGGCGGGCGATCGCGCGTCGGCGCCGAAGGTACCCGCACCCCGCCCGGCCAACAGGCGGGACGACGCAACAAAAACGGATCGCAATCCGTGCCGATCAGGAGTCGCCGTCCTGGGCGACCATCTCCTGCAACGCGTCCGGGTCGTCGACGTATTCGATGGACTCGATGCGGCGCGAGTCGTCCAGGCGGATGACCGTCACCTGTTTTTCCTCGGTCGGCAGAAAGTCCGTCTGACCGTCCTCCCGCGCCAGCAGGATCGGGTAGGGACGCTCACGCAGTCCCGGCATGACGAACATGCGGGTAACCAGCGACGGCATGGGGCTGATGTCCATCAGGTAGACGAGCCTGGCGGCCTCCACCTGATCCGCGCTCATCGACTCCAGGGCCTCGGAGGACATTTCCCCGGCGGCCTTGTCTGCGGCAAAGAAGATCAGCCGCGCCTCCCCGGGGAAATCCCGCGCCTGATCGTTCTGGTCCTCGAACTCCAGGGCAGGCAGGGGATCGCCCACCTTGACGGTCTGCGCCTGGGCACCGAGGGCAAACAGGCTCAGGAACATCAGTACCGGCAGCCGGGCGGACAGGAATTTCATGTCAGGCACCTCGTGGGATAACTCATCGTGAATGCAGGCCGGCCAAGGGATGGCCGGAATCAGTTCATCATGGTAGGCAATCGGACAACAAAACCAAAGCGATGAATGGATAAATCCCGCTTATGGGATGGTTTTCGGGATGATCCGCCCAAGGCAGGCGCAGCGGAAAGACTCGACAACGTTAAGGAAACTCTGCACAAAGCCATCCTTGGCTTTGTGCAGACACGCCCGGGCCGATACATGCTCGGCCCGGGCTCCGCAATTCAATGGCTTACGCCATTGTGCGGCAGGGCATCCATGCCCTGCACGGGAAGGTCTGCATTCGTGCAGACCTTCCTTAAGGGGCTGGTCACTGCGCCGGTCACTCGAACTGCCGGCGTCCGGTAATGGCCAGGCCCAGGGTGTTGCCGTCGACGTACTCGAGCTCGCCGCCCATCGGGACACCCTGTGCGATGCGACTGACGCGGATTCCCCGAGCTCGCGCCAGTTCGGCCACGAAGTGTGCCGTCGCCTCGCCCTCGACGGTGGCGCTGGTCGCCAGGATCACCTCCTCGACCTCGCCGGTGTCCAGCCGGGTTTCCAGCGCCTGGAGTCCCAGCTCTTCCGGGCCGATCCCGTCCAAAGGAGAGAGCCTCCCCAGCAGCAAAAAATACATGCCCGAGTAGGCCCCCGACTGCTCCAGGGCGAGCAGATCCGCCGGCGTCTCCAGCACGCACAACAGGCTGCGGTCCCGGTGCGGACTCCTGCAGATCGGGCAGACCGGCTCCTCGGTGAGGATGCGGCACGCACCGCATTGCCCGACACGCTCGACTGCATGTCTGAGGGCGTCCGCCAGTCGGCGCCCGCCTTCCCGATCACGCTCGAGCAGGTGCAACGCCATGCGCTGGGCGCTTTTCTGACCGACGCCGGGCAACCGGCGCAAGGCGGTGATCAGACTGTCGACCAGGGGCGAGAACTGCACGGGGCAGCCGGCTCAGAAAGGCATCTTGAAGCCCGGCGGGAGTCCCATCCCGGAAGTGACACCTTCCATGCGCGCCTTGCTCTCTTCCTCGACACGGCGCACGGCGTCATTGACCGCCGCGGCGATCAGGTCCTCGAGCATCTCCTTGTCATCGCCCATCAGGCTGTCATCGATCTCGATGCGACGCACCTCGTGCCGGCCGGTCATGGTGACCCTGGCCATGCCCGCACCCGCTTCGCCGGTGACTTCCATGGTTTCCAGTTCCTTCTGCGCCTTCTGCAGGTTTTCCTGCATCTGCTGGGCCTGCTTCATCAGGTTTCCCATTCCGCCCTTGAACATCGCTGTCGTTTCTCCTAATGGATGATGGATTCGATCGCCCGGCGGCCGGGATTCGGCCCGAGCGTGACGCCTTTCGCCTCAGCCGGACGGCGTTTTCGGCGACGGGACCTCACCGCCTGAAGCACAGGCATCCGGACCGGCCAGTTGCAGTGTGCCGTCAATCAGCGTGGCGTCTGCCCCGGCCTTGAGTACCTGCACACCAGGGCTGCTTTCAAGTGCCGCTCGGGCCCGGTCGCGCTGGGCCGCCTCGCGCATCACGCGCTGCTTCGCCGGGGCCGCCGGCGCCGCCTCTCCCTCACGGCCCACGACCAGCCGGACCCGGCAGCCGAAGTACGCCTCGGTCGCCTCGATCAGCCGGCTTCGGGTTCGGTCGGTCAGCATGCCCGACTGGTCGGCTGCCAGTTCAAGGACCACGCCATCGGCATTGCGTTCCCGAATGATGCAGTGCTCGGCCAGACTCTGGAAGGGTCCGCGCAAGCCTAGCTGCGGAATGATCGCGGCCCATCGGGATTCGGCCGGCCGGTCGTCGCCCGCTCCGGTGGGCTGATCGGCTCCGGCGGGCTCCTCCTGGCCCGCGGACGGATCACGGCCCCCAGCCTGGGACGACACGGCGCCGGCCGGTTCGGACTCGCCCGAACCGGCTTGCGGCGTGGCCGCGGGTGCCGGGCTGCTCCTTGCAGGCGCGGCCGGCAATCGCCCGGATGCCGGTGCCGGTCGTGCTGCCGGCGCGCCGCCGCCCGCTCCCCCGGCGCCCGGCGTGAATGCCAGCATCCGCAACAGCGTCATCTCGAGGCCCGCACGCGGAGAGCTGGCATGCGGCAGGTCACGCCGCCCCGTCAGCGCGATCTGGTACCACAGCTGCAAGAGTTCGGGGTCCAGCGATTCGGCCAGCGCCCGGCGGCGTTCATCCAGCGGGTCCTCCGGCATCCCGGAACCGGGAACGAACTGCCGGATCGACAAGCCGTGCAGCAGTTCCAGCAACTGCGCGAGGATGCCCGCCGGGTCCGCCGCCTGGGCCATCAGCGATCCGAGCGATTCGAACAACTCGGCCGCCTCCTCGCGCTGCAGACGCTCCACGATGGTCACCAGCGCTTCCTCGTCGGTCAGCCCCAGCATGTCCACAACGCCCTGGCGACCAACCTGCCCGCCGCCGTAGGCAATCGCCTGATCGAGCAGGCTCAGCGCATCGCGCATGCTGCCATCGGCGGCGTCCGCGAGCGCATCGAGGGCTGGTCGCTCGAAGGGCACCGCCTCCTGTTCAAGGACCTGGGCGAGGTGATTGCCGATCTGCAGCGCGGTGAGCGGCCGCAGGTTGAACTGCAGGCATCGCGAGAGCACCGTCACCGGCAATTTCTGGGGATCGGTCGTCGCCAGCACGAACTTGACGTGCTCCGGCGGTTCCTCGAGCGTCTTGAGCAGGGCATTGAAGCTCGATCCGGAAAACATGTGCACCTCGTCGATCAGGTACACCTTGTAGCGCCCGCGCACGGGCATGTAGGGGACATTCGCCAGCAGCTCGCGGGTTTCCTCGACCCGGGTGCGCGAGGCCGCGTCCACCTCGATCATGTCGACGTAGCGGCCCTCGTCGATCTCCAGACAGGTCGCGCATTCGCCGCAGGGTTGCGAACCCAGCCCCTGCTCGCAATTGAGCGACTTGGCGAGAATGCGCGCGATCGTGGTCTTGCCGATCCCGCGGGTACCGGTGAACAGGTAGGCATGATGCAGCCGCCCGTTATCCAGCGCGTTGACCAGCGCCTGGAGCACATGGGTCTGCCCCACCATGTCGGCGAAGCGCTTGGGGCGCCACTTGCGGGCCAGGACGGTGTAACTCATGGGTCGGAAGATGCGCTGCCTGAATCGGACCGGAATTGGATCGCACCAGCCGGCCGGGGCACGGCGGCGCTGAAACCCGGCCAAGGCCGGGATGCCTGACCGGGGAAAGCCGCCTGAGTCCACGCGGGGTGCAGGCGGGATCTTTTCGGGGCGCGCGCGCCCCGGAAGGAAAACCCCTTGTTCGGGCAGGGCCTTCCCGGGCAAAAAACTGGGGTGGCGCCCCGAGCCCGCCGGTCTCCGGCGCCCGGAATCACCGCTACCGTTGCTCCCTTCCGGGCCTGGCGGGGTTTGCGGCTATCCGTCGCGAAGGGACGAACCCGAGACACCATCGAGTCGCTCTTCCGTGTCACGGAAAGCTGAGGGCGGAAGGCTACCACGAAAGCGGCCCGGCGGGAAAACGCTCGGGCAGCACCGCAGCCTGCCTCATGACGCGCCTCGACTCGGGCGTCTTCGCACGAAGCCATCCGCGGCCTCGTTCGGCAACGCCCGGCGGTCCATGCGCGGCCCGTGCGGTGCGATACCGCAGGCTGTCGTCATGGAGCGCCCGGGCCCCCATGCCCTGCACGGGAATCCAGGCTCCCCGCAAAGTGTCCTACTTGTATCCCTTGCTGGCTATGCGGTCGGTCACTGCGTAGAGCACACCCGAGATCACGAACGTCAGGTGGATGCCCAGCATCCAGGCCATTTCACGGTCGGAGAGCTCGTCCACCGCCATGAATGCCTTGAGCAGCTCGATACCCGAGATGGCGACGATCGAGCCGATGACCTTGATTTTCAGGTCCGCGAACCCGATACGCCCCATCCAGTCGGGCCGATCGCGATGGTTGTGCAGGTCCTCCATCTTGGAGACGAAGTTCTCGTAGCCCGAGAAGATGATGATGATCAGCAGATTCATGATCAGCGCGATATCCACCAGCGACAGCACGCCGATAATGATTTCGCTCCCGCTGGCCGAACCGATATTGATCGTCAGCCCCCAGACCTCCTTGCCGAACTTGACCAGCAACAGCAGCATGGCCAGGACCAGCCCCAGATAGACCGGCGCCATGAGCCACCGGGAGCTGAAGATCAGGTGCTCGAAGCGCGACTCGAGGGGATTGTGCCGCATGGGAAGTGATTCGTACGCTTGAGGTTCGTTTGTTTGTTCGGGCCTGTCCACGGGATCTCCTGAAAAGGTGTTGCTTTGTTGATGGGAAGGTCAATTCAAAACCGGTCCGGGTCATCCAGCCCGGGTCGCCTGCCGAACGGCGATCAGCGCAGATACCTCGGCGCCACCGCCTCCAGGGTGGTCGGTTGCCGCGGACAGCCCGGGTCGCAGACACTCGGGGTCTGCAGCGAGCCGTAATTGTCGCGGCTGAAGGGCTTGCCCGGTGCCAGCTCCAGCAGCCGGGCCTGCAGCCGGGCCGCCCAGTCGGGCAGGCCGATCACGCGGCGGGGGCGCCCGATCGTCTCGGCCGTGTAGCGGACCAGTTCATCCAGCCGATAGTCCCTGGGGCCGCAAAGATCCAGCCGGGCGCCGTAGGTGGCGACGTCGTCGAGACTGTCGAAATAGCGGTCAACCACGTCCCCCACGAACACCGGCGAGAAGCGCGCGTCGGCACAGGCCAGGGGAAACACCCCCGGCACCAGCTTGACCAGCCCGGCAAAGCGGTTGAGGAAGCTGTCGCCCGGCCCGAAGATCACCGAGGGGCGGAAGCTCGTGACCGCGATGCCGTGCTGCCGCCCGAACTCGTGCGCCAGGTCTTCGGCCTCGCCCTTGGTGCGCAGGTAGTGGCTGGTGCCGGCGGTCGCATGTGCCTTGAGCGCACTCATGTGCAGATAGCGCGCCACCCCGGTTCGCTCGACCGCCGTCAGGATCGTGGCCGTCATGTCCACGTGGGCGCGCCGGAACCCCTGCCCGTCGTGCCCGCGCTCGTTGAGGATTCCGACCAGGTTGATGACCGCGTCGTGCCCCTCGACCAGCCGGGCCATGGCCTCGTCCGCGTAGGACTCGAGCCTGAGCAGTCTCGCGCCCGGGTAAAGCCTCATGTCTGCATGCCGCTCCACGAACCGGGTGGGCAGCGTGACCCGGATCCCGTCCCGGGTGAGCCGGCCGACCAGATGCCGGCCAACAAAGCCTGTCCCCCCGAAGATCACTATTGAACGGTGTCGCACCGCAAGCCTCCTGTACAATTCGAAATGGCCCCTGCCTTCGACCGGGCCGGGGCAAGAGTCGTCAAGGGAAGGCCCGCTTTGATGCCACCCTTCCCGCGCAGGGCACGAAGGCCCTGATGCGCCACGGCGCCAGCCAGTCGCTCGGCACAGACGGTGCGCGCGCATGGCGGGCAAATGCCCACCGGCCCGTGCGTTGCCGCATGAGGTCACGGCTGGCTTCGTGCCGCGTTTCCCGTGGCGCCCTGACAGAACTTCAGAGTCTGCCTGACTTTTTTCAAAAGCGCGGGTGCCGCCCGAAGGGGCCGCACCGCCGCTGGCCAGAGGCATGGCATCATCCGACCGGTCAGGTCGCCTCGGCCTTCGGTCCGCGCGCAGCGCTCCAAATATGTACCACAGCAGCAACAGGTGTGCCCATGTCTTTCGTATCCCGAAACCCGCATGACGGCGCCGAACTGGCCCGCTACCCGGCCATGAAGGCCGACCAGATCGACCAGGCCCTGCGCGAAGCGGCGGCCTGCCAGCCCGGCTGGGCGGCTCGACCACTGCATGAGCGCAGCCTGTACCTGCGTCGGCTGGCCGTGGTGTTGCGTGGCGAACGAGAGGAACTGGCGGCCCGCGCCACGCGGGAAATGGGCAAGCGCCTGGTCGAGTCCCGTGCCGAGATCGACAAGTGTGCCCTGCTCTGCGAATACTACGCCGACGAGGCGGAACGGCTGCTGGCCGACGAGCCGATCGAAACCGACGCCCAGCGCAGCCTGGTTCGAATTCATCCGCTCGGTACCGTGCTGGCCATCATGCCCTGGAACTTCCCGTTCTGGCAGGTATTCCGCTGCGCCGTGCCAGCGCTGCTGACAGGCAATGCAGTACTGCTCAAGCACGCTTCCAGCGTTCCCCAGTGCGCCCTGGCCATCGAGCGGCTTTTCCATGCGGCCGGCTTTGACGAGCCGCTGTTTCGAACGCTGCTGATCCGGGCCGAACAGGTCGCCGGCATCGTCCGTGATCCCCGGGTTCATGCCGTTTCCCTGACCGGGTCCGAGCAGGCAGGGCGGCAGGTCGCGGCCGAGGCCGGCGCGGCGCTCAAGCCCTCGCTGCTGGAACTGGGCGGGTCCGACGCCTTCGTGGTGCTGGAGGATGCATCGCTCGACCTGGCGGTCGAGCAGGCACTGGTGTCCCGTTTCCAGAACAACGGCCAAAGCTGCATTGCGGCCAAGCGGTTCGTGGTCGTCGATTCGATAGCCGATGAGTTTGCCAGCCGGCTGGCGGATGGCGCGGCCGGCCTGCTGCCCTCCGACCCCATGGACGAGCAATGCCGGCTCGGTCCGATGGCGCGCGTGGACCTGCGCGACGAGCTGCATGAGCAGGTTCGCGATGCCGTCGCGCGGGGCGCCGGGCTGCTCTGCGGCGGCGTGCCGAGTGCAAACAGCCACGCAGGCTACCCGGCCACCGTGCTTGACGGGGTCGCGCCCGGCATGCGGGCCTGGGACGAGGAACTGTTCGGGCCGGCGGCCTCGATCATCCGCGTGCCTGACGAGGCGCGCGCGCTCGAGGTGGCCAACGCGACGCGCTTCGGTCTGGGCGGCAGTGTGTGGACCGCCGATGTCGAGCGCGGTGCGCGGTTCGCCAGCCGGATGATCTGCGGCTGCGCGTTTGTCAACGGCATGGTCCGGTCGGACCCGCGGCTGCCGTTCGGGGGCGTGCGTGACTCAGGCTACGGTCGTGAACTCGGGCGCCCCGGGCTGACCGCCTTTGCGAACCTTCAGACACTCTGGATCGGACGGTCAAATTGACGCCACCCGGGATTCGCCCGGCGCTGGCCTTCTGGCTGGTGGTGGCCGTCTGGGCCACCACGCCGCTGACGATCAGCTGGAGCGTGGAGGGCCTCAGCGCGCTCTGGGGACTGGCGGGACGCCTTTGGCTGGGGCTGGCCGTCGCCCTGCCCCTGCTGATCCTGGTCATGCGCCGCCCGCTGCCGATGGATCGCAAGGCACTGGGCGTCTACGCTGCCGCAGCACTCGGGATCTTCGGGACCATGATCCTGGTCTACCATGCCGCACCACACATCCCCAGCGGGGTTCTCGCGGTGGTCTTCGGCCTGGTGCCGATCATGACTTCCGTCCTGGCCACGCTGTTTCTCCGCGAGCGCGCACTCACGACACCGCGCATCGCCGGTCTGGCACTGGCATTCGGCGGTCTGCTGCTGGTGTTCCGGGACCAGCTGGACGTGGCGCCCGGCGCCTGGCTGGGCGTGCTTGCCGTGGCGGCGGCGACCGTCATCCATGCCGGCAGCACCGTGCTGGTCAAGCGCCAGGGCGATACCCTCGACGGCATGACCGTGACCACCGGCGCACTGCTGCTTGTGGCCCCGCTGCTGCTGGTACTGATCCTGACATTCGATCCGGGCGTGCCCCCGCTGCCCTCCTGGCGGACCATCGCCTCGGTGGCCTGGCTGGGCATCGTCGGATCGGTCGCCGGGTTCATGCTGTATTTTCATGCGCTGCGTCACCTGCCGGCCAGCCGAATGGGGCTGATCCCCCTGATGACGCCGGTGCTGGCACTTGCGCTGGCCATGCTGTTCAATGCGGAGCGTTTCCCGCCCATGACCTGGGCCGGGTTCGCGGCGGTGATTGCCGGACTCGCCCTGCACGAGTCCGCCCCCCTGCGTCGCTGGTGGCCTGGCCGCCGCCTGCGCTGGTAAAGTGAGGTCAACCGCCTGTCCACACGCAGCTGCGGGCACTGGCGCTCGCCGTCGGCCGGCCTGCGTGGAACAATTCTCCGGCACCGCGATCGAAAACGCCGCGCCCGTGCCCGAAGGTGGCACCGTGACCGGCGACCGGTCATCAAGACGCGATGACGTGGCCAGTCAAAACGACCCATTCCCGGACGATGACCGGATCGGAAAAAGCATATGAACACCCCAGCCAGCACAGACTGCGACATCCTGATTATCGGTGGCGGAATCTCCGGTCTCGTCACTGCCCATGCGCTGCGCCGCGAAGGGCTGGATGTGCAGTTGCTCGAGGCCGGGCCCGGGCCCGGGGGCAACATGCGGACGATGCGCGCGGAAGGCTGGCTGGTCGAGGCCGGTCCGAACAGCACGCTCGAGAACGATCCGGCCCTGACCGGCCTAATCGACGAGCTGGGCCTGCGCCCGCGGGTGCGCGAGGCGGACCCGGTTTCGGCCAAGCGCTTCGTGGTCAAGCGTGGCGAGGTCATCGCCCTGCCCACCTCACCCGCCGCGCTCTTGAGCAACCCGCTGTTCTCCTACAAGGATGTCATGCGACTGGCAGGCGAGCCCTTCATCGGCCGGGCCGACCGGGAGGAAACCATTGCCGAATTCGTCAGGCGCCGACTCGGGCAGGGTTTTTTGGACTGGGCGATCGATCCCTTTGTCTCGGGCGTCTACGCCGGGGACCCGGACCGGCTCTCCGTCCGGGCCGCCACCCCGAAAATCCATGCGCTGGAGGTCGAGTACGGTTCGCTGATTCACGGCGCCTTCAAGCGAATGCGGCAAAAGCGCAAGGCCGGCCAGCAGGCCCCCGAGGGCCTGCAGGCCATGCCTTCGGGCCGGATGATCAGCTTTGACGACGGCATGGGTGTCCTGCCCGAGACCCTGGCCGAAAGCCTGGGGGAAGCCTTTTTGCCCAACCGGACGGTGCAGGCGCTGCATCACGACTCGACGACCGGCCAGTGGCGGGTCACGACCGGGACCGGCGAGACATTCACTGCAGGACAGGTGGTCCTGTCCACGCCAGCCGACGTGACGGCTCGGCTGCTTGAACCACTGGACCCCGAACTGGCCCGGCTGCTCCGGGAAATCGTCTACCCACCCGTGGCCTCAGTCGCGCTCGGCTTTCGCGAAGCCCAGGTGGAACACCCGCTGGACGGCTTCGGGATGCTGATCCCCTCCCGCGAGGGGCGCCGTACGCTCGGCGCGCTGTTCAGCTCGAGCCTGTTCGACGGGCGCGCGCCCGACGGGCATGTGCTGCTGACCGCATTCATCGGCGGCCGCCGACAGCCCGACACGGTCGAAGGCGACGATGGCGTGGTCGTGGAACGGGTGATGAAGGACCTCTCGGCCCTGCTGGGCATCCTTGGCGACCCGGTTCGGACCCGGGTCACGCGCTGGCCGCGGGCGATCCCGCAGTACGAGCTGGGCCATCTGGAAAGACTGGAACAGATTGATCGCCACCTGGCCGACCTGCCGGGCCTGAGCTGCCGGGCCAACTGGCGCGATGGGATCTCGGTGGCGGACTGCGTCCGGAATGCGCGCGCCCACGCCGGCAAACTGGCCGGGCAGGCAGCAAGAGACAAGGGCTGACCGGGCCCGGCCGGCGTCAGCCAGGGCCCCTCAAGACTCAGCCGCCGGTCATCGACATGAAGCGGATCACCTTTTCCGGGCGTTCATTGAACTCGTGACGCTCGGGCTTCAGGGCAATGGCCGCCAGCAGGGCCTCACGCAGCTCGTCATCCGGTATGCCCCGGCGCAGCAGGCTGCGAAACGAGAAGTGGTGTTCCTGGCCCAGACACATGTACATGGTGCCATCCACCGCCAGGCGGACCCGGTTGCAGGTCGCGCAAAAATGCTCCGACATCGGCGTGATGAAACCGACATGGGTGCCGGTCCCGGCCACCTGCATGTAGCGCGCGGGTCCGCCACCGGGCATGACGCTCGGAATCAGATCATATTTTTCGGCCAGCCGCCGCTTGACGGTCTGCAGGTCCACGTAGTGGTCGATGGCGTCCCGGCCGGTGTCCCCCATCGGCATGGTCTCGATCATGCGGAGGGTGAACCCCTTTTCCATGCAGAACTCGAGCATGGGCTCGATGTCGTCTTCATTGACCTCCTTCATCACGACCATGTTGATCTTGATCGGCGCGAAACCGGCCTCGCGGGCCGCCTCGAGCCCGTCGAGCACCTTGTCCAGCCGGCCCTTGGTGATTGACTTGAAGCGGGCAGCATCCAGCGTGTCGAGGCTCACGTTGATCCGGTCCACGCCCGCAGTCCGCAGATCGGTCGCCATTTTTCGCATCCGGGTCGCGTTGGTGGACAGCGACAGATCCTGGATGCCAGGCAGCGACCTGATTCGGGCGCAGATGTCGGCGACCCCGTGACGGACCAGTGGCTCCCCTCCGGTCACCCGCACACGCCTGAGCCCCATCTCGCCCATCACGCCCAGCAGGCGCTCGATTTCCTCGGGCTTCAGCCAGTGTTCCGGGACCTCGAAGTCCCGAAATCCCTCGGGCATGCAGTAAAAGCAGCGCAGGTCGCAACGATCGGTGACCGAGAGCCGCAGGTACTCGATGCGTCGGCCGTGGGGATCCGTCAGTGTCTGGGTCATCGATTCAGTCTCGTCTACCCTTCGGGACCCGGTCAGGCCAGACCACCCACCATGCGGGACACTGAGCCGCCGATTTCCCGACTGGATTGCTGTGTTTTTCCGTTGCACCGCTCTGGTGCAAAACGAACCTTGAAACGCCGCGCGCCATGTCCGAAGCGACGCGCGGCTTATGCAGGAGTCCGATCGCCTTTCGCTGTTTTCAGCAAAACATAACGGTACCCAAGCAACGCGCGCGGGTCAAGCGTCATGTTCTGAAAAACCGATCGAATCGCGGGGTCACCGGAAGCCAGGCGCTCAGGCCGGCCGGTCGGCGACCCAGTGCCCGGACTTGCCACCCCGCTTTTCCAGCAGCCGAACCTGCTCGATCACCATGCCGCGATCGACCGCCTTGCACATGTCGTAGAGCGTCAGCGCCGCGACGCTGGCCGCGGTCATCGCCTCGATCTCCACGCCGGTCTGGCCCACGAGCCCGCAGGTGGCCAGCACATGCACACCACTGCGGACGGTATCCGGGGTGAGGTCCACCTTGACGCGCGTCAGCAGCAACGGATGGCACATCGGAATCAGCTCCGGGGTGCGCTTGGCCGCCATGATCCCCGCGACACGCGCCACGGCCAGCACGTCGCCTTTCCTGTGCCGCCCTTCGGTGATCATCTGCAGCGTCTCGGGCTGCATGCGGATAAAGCCTTCCGCCACCGCCTCGCGGGCCGTCGCCTGCTTGCCGGATACATCGACCATGCGCGCGGCGCCGGTCTCGTCGAGATGGGTCAGTTCACTCATGAAAAAAGCTCCGCAAAGGTCAGGCACTCAAGCAGGTCCCCCGGTTGCACCGTCGCGCCGGCCGGAACACAAGCCAGCGCGTCGGCCCAGGACAGCGAGCTGATGATGCCCGAATTCTGGTCACCGAACCGCTCCAGGACCACCTGCCCGCCGGGCCGGGCCACTCGCCGCACCCGCATAAACTCCGGCCGGTCACCGGGCTCGTCGATTGCGAAATCCGCGGGCAGCCAGGTCACGACCGGAAGGCAATCGGTCGCCCCGCCCAGCCGACGCAGCGCCGGCACGACAAACAGGTAGAAGGTGACAAACGTCGAAACGGGATTGCCCGGCAGACCAATGAATGGTGTCTGGCCCACCGCCCCGAAGGCCAGCGGCTTGCCGGGCTTGAGAAAGACACGCCAGCTGTCGATGTGGCCAAGCCGCGACACCACCGACCGAAGGTGATCCGCATCGCCGACCGAAACCCCGCCCGAGGTCAGCACCAGGTCGGCCTCCCCGCTCGCCTCCTGCAGACGGTGCGCGAGCTGATCCGGGTCGTCGGGTACCTGTCCCAGGTCGATGACCGACGCCGAGGCCCCACGCAGGGCGGCCACCAGGAAGGCATGGTTGGCATTGAATATCTGCCCCGGCGCCAGTGTCCCGCCCGGCGGCACCAGCTCGTCCCCGGTGGTAAAGACCGCCACCCGCGGTCGCGGCGTCACTTCCACCGAAGACCGGCCCAGCGACGCCAGTTGCGCCACATGCCCCGGATGCAGGCGCGTCCCGGCCGGCAGGACCGCCTGACCCCGGCGCACATCGGCTGCCTGAGCCCGCACGGAGGCGCCGGAAACCAGCGGTTTCCGGATGATCACCGCACCGTCTTCGGTCACGTCGACCATTTCCTGGGCGATCACGGCGTCGGCCCCTTCCGGCAGCGGGGCGCCCGTGAAGATCCGGGCCGCCTCGCCGGTCGCGAGTGCCCGCCCCACCTGCCCGGCAAAAATGGTTTGCCGCACCGGCAGCCGCGCCGCGCCGGAACTTGGAAGATCAGCCGCCCGCAGCGCGTAACCATCCAGCAGACTCACCGCCGCGGGCGGCACGTCACAGGGCGCCACGACCGGGGCGGCCAGCACCCGACCGACGGACTCGGCAACCGGAACGGCCTCGGCGCCGCACCGCGGCGACAACAAGCCCAGCAAGCGTTCGCGGGCCTCGGTCCAGGTCGACATCCCGGCCGGTACACTGTCGGTCATCAGCCGGCCTCCCTCATGATCCCGGCGGAACCGGGCCGTGGGCCAGCCAGCGTTGACGCGCCTCGTCGTCGCTGCTTCGCGCATCCACCCAGCGCTCGCCTCCCGGGGTCTGCTCCTTTTTCCAGAATGGCGCCTCGGTCTTCAGAAAGTCCATGATGAATGCGCAGGCTTGAAGCGATTCCTCCCGGTGGCGACTGGCCACGGCGACCAGCACGATCTGGTCACAGGGATGCAGCAGGCCGATCCGGTGAATGATCAGCACGTTCTCCAGCGACCAGCGTGCCCGGGCCCGTTCCTCGATATCCCGCAGCGCCTTTTCCGTCATGACCGGATAGTGCTCCAGCTCGAGGGTTCTGACCTCATCCCCCTCGTTGATGTCGCGGACCGTGCCCACGAAGCAGGAAACCGCGCCAATATGCGGGTTGCCGGCCCGCAGTTGCGCAAGCGCCTGCGAAACGTCGAAATCCTGAGTCTGAATCTGGATCATCGCCTGTCCTTGAGTATTCCGTGGCACGCCGATGCCGTGCCGTCGTCAACCGACCCGTGATCATCGCACGAGTTGCGCCCCGCGTGTGCCTGGCGTCGCTCGCCGCCGCACCCTGAGTAAAATTCGTGTGGCACATCCATCCGCGAACGCATCAAGACGCCCGATTCGGGCCCGGGCGCCCTGAATGAAACCCCAGGCCCACGCCCGGCAGGGCC